>JBFKIN010000007.1:0-23854 GCA_041632255.1 Oceanococcus sp.
GCCCTCACCGGCCGGGGTCAGCACCACCTGATGCGCGCGCATGACACCGCGGCCTTCCAATACCAGGCCGACGAAGCGCGGCAGGCCACCGGCGGCCTTCTGCTGCTCCAGTGCCGCGCGACCGATGAAGTCGCGTTCGGCGGGTTCCCAGGCCACGGTCCAGGCCAGGCCGGCGCGCAGCGGGCTGACCTCCTCGTCCATGTCCTGGCCATAGAGGTTCATGCCGGCTTCCATGCGCAGGGTGTCGCGCGCGCCCAGGCCGCAGGGCGTCACGCCTGCGGCGAGCAGGCCGTCCCACAGGGCCGGCAGCTGCGCCGCCGGCAGGATGCATTCGAAGCCGTCCTCGCCGGTATAGCCGGTGCGGCCGATCAGGCCGTCGGCATCGCCGACGCAGTGGAACACGCCCAGCTCGGCGGCCGCCGCCCGATAGGCTTCGGGCAGCAGCGGCAGCGCCTTGTCGCGCGCCTGCGGGCCCTGCACGGCGATGATGCCCAGATCGCGCCGGGCCTTGATGCTCACGCGGAAGCTCGCGGCCTTGTCCAGCATCCAGGCGAGGTCCTTGTCGGCGGTGCCGGCATTGACCACGACCCGATAAAAGCCGTCCAGGGCGTAGACGATGAGATCGTCGACCACCCCGCCGCGCTCGTTCAGCATGCAGGAGTACAGGGCCTTGCCCCCACTGATCTTGGCCACGTCGTTGGCCAGCAGCTTCTGCAGGAAGGCCGTCGCATCAGCACCGACGATGTCCACGGCGCACATGTGGGAGACGTCGAACATGCCGGCCCCCTGGCGCACCGCATGGTGCTCCTCGACCTGGGAGCCGTAATGCAGCGGCATGTCCCAGCCAGCGAAATCGACGATCTTGGCGCCGGCAGCAATATGCCGGTCGATCAGAGGTGTGCGGTCAGCCACGGCGAATACCCATAGGTTTGTCCTGTTCGCCGCCCCTCTGTCCCGCAACCTGAGAGTTGAGCCCCTTCGGTGGACGCCACGCGCCGCTCTCCAGAGTCGGTATGCATGATCGCCGTCCTTTGGCCTGAGCGATTCCGGGCGGATTTGCGCCTTCGGCGGCGAGTCGAACTCGCACTCTCCCGCGATCATGCCAGGCGCCGGGGCGCCTGGGCCGAGGGCGCACTATACCGGTTTCGCGAAGTCCTGGCCACGCGTGGGGCACGCGATGAACGGCCGCGGCAGGCGGCCGGCAGGGCTGGTCCTGCGGTCAGACGGGGTCTCTGCCGCCCCCTGGACTCGGCTGCCCGCCCGATTCACCTCCCGGCGCGGCGCTGCCCAGCGCATAGCGCATGAATTCCCTTTTCAGGCGCTGCCGACGATCCACCAGATTCAGCCCCCAGTCCCGCAGGCGCAGCATCTCGCCGTCGCGACTGCCGAACAGGGCATCGATCCCATCCAGCAGGGCGATGGCCGGCAACACAGCGCGGCGGCGGCGCCGGGCATAACGGTCCAGAACCGGCAGGGGGTCCTGGCCGGGCCGCCAGTCACTCAGTTCGGCGAACATGGCCAGCGCGTCCTCGATACCAAGGTTCATGCCCAGGCCGGCCAGCGGATGCACCGCATGCGCGGCATCACCGATCAGCGCCACCGCGTCCGCGCTGTAGCTGCCAGCGTGCTGGAGCAGCAGCGGGAAGGCTGCCCGCTGGCTGACCAGTTCGAGATCGGACTGACCGGCAGCCGCTGCCACCTGACGGCAGAAATCCTCGGGCGTGACCTGCATCAGCGTCTGCGCGCGGTCCTGCGAGACCGACCAGACGATGGAGATCTGCCCATTCGCCAGCGGCAGCAGGCCAAGCGGCCCGTCCGGCGTGAAGGCCTGCCGGGCCACGCCGCCGTGCGGCTCGCCTGGCCTGAGTACCGCGACCACGCCGGATTGGGCGTAATCGCGCCGCTCCACGGGAATGCCCGCACGCTTGCGCACCCGCGAGTCGCGTCCATCGGCGCCGATCAGCATGCACGCGCTGGCGCCCCGACCGTCAGCACAGCGCAGTTCCAGTCCCACCCTGACCGGTTCGCTGAAAGCGTAGCGCGCCCCCTGCCAGCGGGTGATGCTTCCCGGCAGTTCGGCCCGCCGAACAGCCTGATCCAGCGCCCACTGCAGCAGCGGGACTTCGACGATGTGACCCAGACTCTCCAGCCCCAGCTCGCCGGCGTCAAAGGCGATGCGCCCGTCGCCGCTGGCGTCCCAGACCTGCATCGCGGCATAGGGCTGCGTGCGGTCTCTCAGTGCATCAGGCCAGGCGCCGAGACGGGCAAACTGGGCCTGCGAACCCGGCGCCAGGGCGACCACGCGCAGGTCGTAAGCGCCATCAGGTGGCTGCATCACCGGCTCGGCCGCCGCATCCAGCAACAGGACCTGGAAACCCTGTTCGGCGGCCAGCAATGCCGCCAGAGCGCCGACCGGCCCGGCGCCCGCAATGGCCAGATCGTAGTGACCCACCGTGATCGCCGGTCAGCCGGCCATCAGGGCTTCGACGTCGGCCACGCGCTTGGGCGCCGCTGCGGTCAACACTTCCGGATCGCCATCGGTCACCACCACGTCGTCTTCAATCCGGATGCCGATGTTGGCGAACTCCGCCGGGATATCGTCGGCGGCGGCGATGTACAGGCCCGGCTCGATGGTCAGCACCATGCCGGGCGCCAGCTGGCGCCACTGGCCCTGCTGCCGGTAGGCGCCGACATCGTGCACGTCCATGCCCAGCCAGTGCCCGGTCTTGTGCATGAAGAAACGGTTGTACTGCTGGGTTTCGATGAGCTCGTCCACCGAGCCCTTGAGCAAGCCCAGATCCACCAGCCCACGGGTGAGGATCGGCACCACGGTGTCATGCGGATCGATCCAGCGGGCACCGGCCCGCACCGCGCTCACGGCCGCCAGCTGCGCCTCCAGCACGATCTCGTAGACCGCTTTCTGAGCCGTCGAGTAGCGCCCGCTGACCGGGAAGGTCCGGGTGATGTCCGCGCAGTAGCCCTCGAATTCCGCGCCCGCATCGATCAGACACAGGCTGCCATCGGCGAGCGGCGCCTTGTTCTCCACATAGTGCAGCACGCAGGCGTTGGCCCCGCCACCGACGATGCTGCCGTAGGCGCATTCCATGCCGTGGCGCTCGAAGTCATGGTGCAGTTCGGCGCCCAGCTGATACTCGTAAAGGCCGGCGTGAACCTTTTCCATCGCCCGCACATGGGCGGCGGCAGACACCTCGGCCGCATGGCGCATCATGGCCAGCTCGGCGGGCGACTTCACGAGGCGATGCTCGTGCAGCACGTCACCGATATGGTGCATCTGGGCCGGCGCGCTCACGCCCTGGCGCGCCATCTGGCGCACCTTGCCGATCCAGCGCTGCACTCTGGCGTCATTGGCCGCATTCCAGCCCATCGCGAAGTAGACGGTTGTCCGGTCCTTGAGCAACTGCGGCAGCTTGTCGTCCAGATCGGCGATGACCTCCGCGCGGTCGGCCCCATGATCGCGCACGCAACCCTGCGGACCGGCGCGATAGCCGTCCCAGATCTCGCGTTCGGCGTCCTTGGGGCGGCAGAACAGGACGTACTCGCCATCGGCATGCCCGGGAGCGAGCACCGCCCAGGCATCCGGTTCCCCGAATCCGGTCAGATAACGGAAGTCCGAATCCTGGCGGAAGCGATAGTGCACATCCGAGTTGCGGGTCTGCTCGGTCGCCGCGGGGATGATCGCCACCGCATCCGGACCGATGGCTTCCATCAGGCGCTCGCGCCGGGCCGCATATTCTGCGGGGGAAATCTGGGCCTCAGTCGGCCTGGGGATGTAATTCGACATACAGTGTCTGTGCTGCAACGCGTAAATATTCGACGATCTCGGCGTAGTCTTCCTCGCCACCCTCCTCGTCACCTTCGACGGCCACCTTGCAGATTTCGGCCAGGTCGCGCATCAGCTCCTGCACCTCCTCCGACACGGCCTCGCGCTGCAGCTGACCTGCCGCACCGATGCCAAACAGCAGGCCCTCGGAGAAGTCGGCCAGCGCCTCGATGCGCAGAGGCAGCGGCGCGGTATCCGGCGGCAGCACCGGCTCGAAGCCGCATTGCGCATCGGCGAGGCTGTCGCGCACGCCCGCCGCGAACCCGGCCAGTTCCTGCCAGGCCGGCCCACCGCGCTCGACTTCGTCCAGCGCAAGGTCCTCCGGCAGTTCGGCGAGGCGGCACCACAGACCGGCAATCTGGCCGTGGAATCCCGCCGGCGAACAGCTGGCTTCGATCTGGGTCAGCCACTCCGCGAGCTGATTGTAAGCATCCGTCATGAGCGAATTATCCCATGCGCGCCGGCGCGACACCATGAAGCGACTGGGCCTCTCGCGGCCACATCGCCGATAATGGAGGGATGATCGCCGCTCCCGCCTTTGCCGACTGCCTGCGCACCCTGGTCGCCACCCCGTCCGTGAGCAGCACCGTGCCGCGCCTGGACATGAGCAACCGGCCGCTGTGCGAGACCCTGGCCAACTGGCTGCAGCCGCTGGGATTTGCCTGCGAGTTGCTGCCGCTGCCGGATCAGCCGGACAAGGTCAATCTGGTCGCCAGTCGCGGGCGTGGGGAGGGCGGTCTGATTCTCAGCGGCCACGCCGATACCGTGCCTTACGATGACAGTGGCTGGCACAGCGACCCCTTCACGCTGTCCGAAGGCGCCAACCGCTGGCATGGCCTGGGCAGTTGCGACATGAAAGGCTTTCTGGCTTTGTGCGTGCAACTGGCGGCGGAACTCAGGGATGAAGACCTGTCACGTCCGCTGCTCATACTGGCCACCGCCGATGAAGAATCCGGCATGGACGGCGCCCGTGCCCTGCAGGCCGCCGGCCACCGATTCGGCCGCCACGCGCTGATCGGCGAGCCGACCGGCCTGAAACCGGTGCGCCTGCACAAGGGCATCTTCATGGACGCGCTGCGGGTGCGCGGTCGAGCCGGCCATTCCTCCGACCCGGCCGCCGGCGTCAATGCCGTCGAGGGCGTGCACCGGGCCCTCGCCGCGCTGCTTGCACTACGCGAGGAACTGAAACAGCGCGGCGAGCGCGCGGAATTCGCGGTACCCCATGCGACCCTCAACCCCGGCTGCGTGCATGGCGGCGACAGTCCGAACCGGATTCCCGCAGCCTGCGAACTGCAGTTCGACCTGCGTCCGCTGCCCGGACAGGACCTGCAGGTCCTGCGCCGCGAGTTGCGCGGACGTATCGACGCCGCGCTGGCCGACGGCGGCTGGGAGTGGGAGCATCTGAGCCTGTTTGAAGGCGTCGATGCCTTCGAGACGCCGGCTGACGCGGATATCGTGCGCTGCGCGGAATCGCTGACCGGCAGTGAGGCGCAGGCCGTCAGCTTCGCCACCGAGGGGGGTTATTTCAACCGCATGGGCATGGAAACGCTGGTGCTCGGGCCGGGCAGCATCGAGCAGGCGCACCAGCCCAACGAGTACCTGGCCATGGACCAGGTGACCCCGATGCTGGATATCATGCGCGGCATGGTGAAACGGTTCTGCACAGATGGCTAACCCCTTCCCCGAGGCGCTGCGTGGCGCGGCGCCTTACATCAACAGCCACCGTGGCCGCAGCTGCGTGGTGCACATTCCCGGCGAGGTGGCCGGGTCCGAGGCGCTGCGCCCGCTGGTCTATGATCTGGCGGTGGCGCACAGCCTGGGACTGCGCCTGATCCTGGTGCTGGGCGCCCGGCCGCAGATCGATGCCCGCCTGGAAGCCCGCGGCCACAGCACGCCGATGGTGGCCGGTCACCGCGTCACCGACGCGATCACCCTGGACTGCGTGCGCGAGGCCACCGGCCAGCTGCGCAGCGAATTCGAGGCCCTGCTCAGCACCGGTCTGGCCAGCACGCCGATGGCAGGCGCGCGCATCCGCGTCGCCAGCGGCAATCTGGTCATTGCCCGGCCGGCGGGCGTGCTGGAGGGCGTGGACCTGCAGTTCACCGGCGAACTGCGCCGCCTGGACACCGAGAGCATCACCGATCACCTGAACAACGGCCGTATCGTGCTGCTGACCCCACTGGGCTATTCCCCCACCGGGGAAACCTTCAACCTGCGCAGCGACGAGCTGGCCGTGGCCACGGCGCGGGCGATGCGTGCGGACAAGCTGGTGCTCATGGTGGATGAGGAGATCAGCCGTGGCGAAATCAGCCTGGCCGCCCCGCCGGCCTCTCCGACGCCCAGCCAGGACCAGGCCCTGAGCGCCGTGCGCCAGGGCGTGCCCCGGGCCCATGTGCTGTGCGCGCACGACGACGGCGCCTTCCTGCGCGAGCTCTACACCCGCGACGGCGGCGGCCTGATGGTCTCGCCCACGGCCTATGACAGCCTGCACCAGGCCAGCATCGACGACATCGGCGGCCTGCTGCAGCTGATCGAACCGCTGGAGCGCCGTGGCATCATCGTAGCGCGCTCGCGCGAGCAGCTGGAGCTGGACATCGACCGCTTCGTGGTCATGGCCCGGGACGGTAGCATCATCGGCTGCCGCGCCCTGTTCCCCTTTCCGGAACAGGCCTGCGCCGAGCTGGCCTGCATCATTGTCGCGCCGGAGTACCAGCATGGAGGCCGCGCACGCGCCCTGCTGACCCACGCCGAAGACAGTGCCCGCCAGCAGGGCCTGGAACGTCTGTTCGTCCTCACCACCCAGACCGAACACTGGTTCATCGAGCAAGGCTTCCGACCCGGCAGCCTGGCCGAACTGCCCCCTCGCAAGCAGGAGTTCTACAACTATCAGCGCAATTCGAAGGTGCTGATCAAGGATCTCGCTTGAACGCGGCCGGCTGATGGCACACGTACCTCGCATCCACTGGCCCGGTCCGCTGAAGTCTGGCCAGCAGCTGGAGATCGACGGCGATCGCGCCCATCACCTGCTGCGCGTGCTCAAGCGCAGGGCCGGCGATGCGCTGACCCTGTTTCAGGAGCCGGACACGGAATTTCCCGCCTGCATCCTTGCGACGCAGCGCAATACGCTCACGCTGGAAGTCGGCCAGGCCGCGCAAGTCAGTCGCGAATCGCCCCTGGACAGCCTGCTGGTGCAGGGTGTCTCGCGTGGCGAGCGCATGGACTTCAGCATCCAGAAGTGCGTGGAACTGGGTATCGGCGCGATCCAGCCCGTGCTGTGCCGGCGCAGCGGCGTGCAACTGGACGAGCGACGTCTGGCCCGCAAGCAGGAACACTGGCAGGCGGTGGCGCTGTCGGCGGCAGAGCAATGCGGGCGGACCCGGGTCCCCAGGGTCGAAGCCTGCCTGCTGCTGGAGCAATTTCTGGCCGCCGGCGCGCACCGCGGTTTTGTGCTGGCGCCCGGGCAGCCAGGCCTGGAGCAGGCGCCGGCCGGCGACGGGCCACTGGAACTGCTGGTCGGGCCGGAGGGCGGGCTGGACGACGATGAACTGGAGCTGGCCCGGCGCGCCGGCCTGCAGCCATTGTCGCTGGGACCGCGCATCCTGCGCACGGAAACCGCCGGCCTGGTCGCATTGACCACCCTCCAACTGCGCTGGGGGGACCTGGCGCCCGACTGAAACCCCCGGCTCTCAGGCCAGCTCGTGCTTACGCGTGATCGAGGCGATGGCGTCGAGATCGGGGATGATGGCGTTGCGATTCGCCACCTGAACCCGGCTGTAAATCAGCTTGGCAGCGGGGTCATCATCCTGGACCACCGGCCGGAGCGCGACTTCGTTGAGGGTCACGATCAGCGGATACGAGCGGCTGACCACTGCGAAAGCATTGCCCTGCGACGGCGTGTTGAGCGCGACGATTCGGCATTTGCGCTCCAGCAAAGGCACGGCCTGGCCCATCATGCCTTCCAGGCTGATGACCGGAATGTCCTGCATCTGAAGCTCCACGTAACCCTGCAGCCACAGCGGCGCATCACTGCCGGGCGGGATCAGGGCATCCTGCCCCAAGACTTCGACCACTGCGGAGTTGGGCAGGATCAGGCTGGTCTCCGCCAGGCTGATCATCACGCTGTAGATATGGTCGGGAAGCGGCTGGGGCATGGACTCAGGCCTCGGTGGTCATGACGTCTTTGAGTTCGCTGATCAGCTGCTGCTCCTGATACGGCTTGATCAGGTAGCGATTCACGCCGATGGCGGCTGCGCGTTCACGGTGTTTGTCGCCACTGCGCGAGGTGATCATGATGATCGGCACACGGGACAGGCGTTCGTTGTTGCGGATGAAAGTCGCGACCTCGAAACCATCCACCTTGGGCATCTCGATATCCAGAAGCACGGCGTCCGGCGTATCCGCCTGCAACTGGGCGATACCGTCCATGCCGTCCTTGGCCGAGGTGACCCGGTAACCGTGACGGGTCAGCACGCGTTCGGCCACACGGCGCATGGTGATGGAGTCGTCGATCACCATGACCGTCGGTTTGCTCGCGTCCTGCTCCAGCCTGCCGTGATCTTCCGTCACATGCTGCAGGGTCTTGAACAGGCGATCCTGCACCAGCGCGACCACGTCCAGAATCAGGACCACACGGCCATCCGCCTGAATGGTCGCGCCGGTCACACCGACCACGGTGCTGACCTGGGGGCCGGCCGTCTTGGTCACCAGTTCACGTGAGCCGAGCAGCTGGTCAACGGCGACCGCCACGCGGCGCTCGGAGATCCCCATGCCCTCGCCGGTATGGACCAGAATGACAGGCACATAGGCCCGCTCGGCGGGAGGCTGTGAATCCATGCCCAGCAACTGGCCGAGATAACGCACCCGATACTCCTGGCCGCCATAGGCGAAACTGCGCTGGTCATCCAGGAACTGGCTGAGTTCTTCGGACGGCAGGCGCGCGATGCCTTCGATGTTGGCCAGCGGGGTGGCGTAAACCTCGCCACCGACCTGGACCAGCAACGCCTGGGAAATCGCCAGCGACAGCGGCAGGCGGATCACGAAGCGGGCGCCCTTGCCGGTCTCCGAGTCCAGGTCCAGCGTGCCGCCCAGCTGCTTCACCTCGGCCGAGACCACATCCATGCCGACACCCCGGCCGGCATCCTGGGTGAGGGCTTCGGCGGTGGAGAAGCCGGGTTGGAAGATGAACTGGGCCAGTTCGGCTTCGGACAGCTTGGTGTCCGGCTTCATCATGCCCTTCTCGATCGCCTTCGTGCGAATGCGATTGAAGTCCAGGCCCTTGCCATCGTCGCGGATCTGGATCGCCAGCTTGGAACCTTCACGCTCCAGGCGAATCCAGACCCGGCCTGTCTCGCCCTTGCCGGCGGCGCGCCGCTCATCCGGTGTTTCCAGACCGTGGATCACGCAGTTGCGGATGACGTGCTCAATGACCGGCGTCATGCGTTCCAGCACGTTGCGGTCCATTTCCGCCTCGATGCCATGCATCAGCAGTTCGACCTGCTTGCCGTTGTCATTCGCGGTCTGCCGCACCACCCGCTGCAGGCGCTGGACCTGGCGCGAGAATGGCACCATCAGGGTGCTCATCAGACCCTGCTGCACCGAGGTGTTCACCCGCCCCTGCTGCAGCAGCAGGGTATCGGTCTCGCTGACCACGTCGGTCATCGAGGTGTGCAGGCTGGCAAGGTCAGTCACCGACTCGGACAAGGCACGGGTCAGCTCCTGCATGCGCGAGTACCGGTCCATCTCCAGCGGATCGAACTCCTCACCGTAGCGATCCGAATCCTCGCCATGCTGCATGCCTGCGGTACGCGCCTGGATCTGTGCGTCGGTTTCGCCTTCCAGCGATCGCAGCTGATCGCGAATACGCGCGATGGTCTGCTCCACTTCGCGCAGCTGGATGGAGAAGGAGTTGATCTGCCGCTCCAGACGCGAGCGGTAAATGCTGATCTCGCCGGCCTCGTTGAGCATGCTGTCCAGCTGCTCCACGCTGACCCGCGCCGTCTCGCGGCGAATCGCGGCAAGTCGCTCGTCCGTTGGCGCCTCCCATTGCAGCGTCTCGGACCAGCTGCGCGGGCGTGGCGCGGGGGCCGGTTCTTCCTGGGGCACCACTTCCGGCTCGGGTATTTCCGCTGTGATCGGAATCTCTTCAGCCAGATCGGATGTATCCGGGGCCTCGCTGCTCGGCGACACCGGCGCACCGCGCTTGGCAGCGGCCAGATGCTCGTGGAAACGATCGGAGGCCCGCTGCATCTGCTCGAGCATGTCTGCCGGCAGAGACCCACCCTGCTGGCTGGCGGCTTCCAGTCCCGACTCCAGTTCGTGGACCTCATCACCCAGCTCGCTCAGGCCAGCCATGCGTGCACCGCCCTTCAGGGTATGCAGCACCCGGAGCATCTCGCCGCGCGCGTCGGCGTGGGACGGATCCTCGACCAGCTGCTCGCGCGCCGCATCAAAGGCTTCCATCAGTTCCATGCCTTCCGGCAGGAAGACCTCGACGAGCTCGGCATCGGCGGTTTCGGCGGCCAGCGGCGTCGGGACCGGCGTGGGGACCGGTGCCGGCGCGACAGCCGGCGGCGCGGCCGGCTCCGCAACGGCGACCGGCGTGACCTGCGCGGCACTGCTGTCGCGCAGGTCATCCAGCATGTCGCTGATGCCACTGGGCCGGTGCCCCGCCCTGACCCCGTCCAGCAGCTGATGCAGGCCGTCGATCGCGTTGTGCAGGCGTCCGAACACGCCGGCACCGGCGTCCCCTCCCTGCTCCATCGACGCGAACATGGTCTCCATTTCGTGGGCGATGGCACCAAGGCTGTGCAGCCCGGCCATGCGCGCCCCGCCCTTGAACGTATGCAGATCTCGCTGCAGCGCGCGCAGCGGCTCCTGCGCGGAAACATCGTCTTCCCAGGCGCTGAAGTGGCGGTCAATGGATTCGAGCAGTTCCTGGGCCTCAGCCTCGAACAGCTCCATGATTTCCGCATCCGGCGGCCAGTCGTCCTCGATGCGGGAGAAATCCTCCTCTTCCGCAACAGCTTCTTCCGGCTCCGGCCGAGCCTGCGATGCCGGTTCCGAATGAGCGACTGGCGCCATCTCGTCCACCGCCGGCGCCTCGGCCAAACCTGCATCCGTTGCTTCGGCGGCCTGTTCGACAGCGTCCTCGGGCGGCCCGGCTTCCGCACCCTCACCCCGGCCTTCCAGCACGTCCAGCACCGGCTGCGGATCTCCATCCCGGCCTTCGCGGAATTCGTCCAGCAGGTTGTAGGTGGCGACCACGCTGCGACCAATGCGGTCGAACAACGGCGGCCCGATATCGGTGATCTCCCGGGCCAGCACGCCCTTCATCAGGAAATCCAGGGCTTCGCCGACCTGCCCCAGCCCCATGGCTCCGGCGGTGCGTGCGCTTCCCTTCAGGGTATGGAAGATACGCTGCAGGGTCTGCTCGGCCTCGTTCGAATCCGGGCGGTTGCGCCAGTTGACCAATTCCTTTTCAGCGTCTTCGAGCAGCCCCAGAGCCTCCTCGGAAAAGATCTCGGCCAACTCCAGATCCACGCCATCAGCGGCGTGCCGCAACTGCTCCAGACGCTCTTTCAGCCGCGCCACCAGATCGCTGGCGGGCTCCGGTTCCTGGCCCTCGCGAATGCTCTGCAGCTGGGCCTGGAAGGCGGCGTGCAGATTGCCCAGCAGCTCGGCGGAAACCGGGTGCTGGTTCGCCCGCAGGGTCTGCAGCAGATTCTCGGCCACCTCGGCCAGCTGATTGACCGACATCTTGCCCGCTGCGGCGGCGCCACCGCGCAGCGAATGCATCAGACGGACCAGCGGCTCGGTCACCACAATCTCCTGCTCGCCCGTGATGGCGGCTTCGAGCTCGGCCAGGTAACCACTGGCGTCCTCGATGAAGATCTGGATCACCTCGGCGGCAATTTCCTGCTCCTCGTCGGCGCCGAGCAGCTTCCTGACTTCCTGGATCAGCGGCCGCCCCGGCTCTGCCGAGGCCTGCCCGCGTTCGAGCTGACCGACCATCTCCGGCAGCAGCTTGACGGCCTTCACCACCAGCTCGACCACGCTGTTGTCCAGCGGCAGGGCGCCGTCGCGGCAGCGGTTGAGCATGTCCTCGAAGTTCCAGGCGAACTCGCCGATATCGGTCGCACCGACCATGCGCCCGCTGCCCTTGAGGGTATGGAACGCGCGGCGCACCTCCCCGAGCAGATTTTCGTCCGAGGGGTTCTGGGTCCAGCGCGGCATCAGTTGGGCCAGCTCCTCCAGAACCTCGCCGGACTCTTCGATGAAGATGGCGCGGAACTCGGGGTCTACCTCGTGCGGCGCGACCTCCGGCGCCTTTTCAGGCACCTCTTCCGGCGTCACCGCCGCCACGCCCACGGACTGTTCCAGTTGCTGCAGGTAATTGCGGATATCCGACAGCAGGCGCTCGGTGTTCGGCTGCTTCTCCTGCACCGCCTCGACGTAGTACTCGACTCCGGCCACGGTATCGGCCAGTCGATCCGCCACCTGCGCCCGGTTGCGCGCCAGCTGCACGCGCTCCGGCTGGAGCCAGGCACGCACTTCGCCCAGCACCGCAACGGCTTCGTCCATGGACAGCAACTCGAAGGCCGAGATGATTTCCGCGAGCAGGCCGCGAGCGGCCTCCAGCGAACTGTCCTGGCCCTTGCTGATGTACTGGTCGACTTCGACCTTGATCCGCGTGATGTTGACCAGCGACTCGCGCAGCACCGCACCGACGCCTTCGCGCAGGTCCTGGTGGGCAGTCTTGTCCACGATGTGAGCGGGGGTGCTGGGCATCAGCTCCGCATCCAGCCCCTGCTCCACCCGGATCAGGTTTTCCGCCACCTCCATCCACTGCTCGTCGCTCCCGCCATCCTGGAAGGCGGTGACCTGCTCCGACAGTTTGTCCGCCAGCTGACCCAGGGCGTCCAGACCCAGGACTGACAGGGTCGAGCCAAGGGCGTGCAGGGAACTGATCAGGCTTTCGGAACCGCCTGGCGGGCTGCCGGAACGCAGCGCCAGATCGATGGTGTCCTTGATGTCGTGCAGGTTGTGCCGGATTTCCCGGGTGACCGTCTGCAGGGATTCGATGTTCGGTTGCGACAGACGCTGGCGCAGCGACTGCAGCTGGGCTTCGGTGGCGCCCGCGCCGGCCAGGCCGTATTCCTCGCGCACTGCCTCCAGCGCCGGCTGCCGCGCCTCGCTGAGGGTCATCAGCTGCAGGCACTGAGCTCCGAGAATGCCGGCCGCACGCGCTACCGCCTTTTCGCCGTTGACAGCCACCGCCTTGACGCACTGGCCCACCTTGGCGAGCAGCTTCTGCTCCTCGGCGGAAGCCACCTCCTGGCTGTGCAGCAGGACGTGGCACATGGCCTCAACCCCGCGCCAGCACTGGTAGATCCGCGGGTCGACAGCCACGCTGGCCAGCTGGGAGGCCGCCTTGGCCAGCACGGACAGCGAACGCTCCTTGTTCTCGCCGCTGATCGCTCCCTGCACGGCCTTCTGGATGACCGCTGCATGTTTGCCGGCCAGCGCGCGCGACATGCCGGCACGGCGCCGGTCACTGGGCGGCGGCTGCACGGTCAGCCCGCGCAGTTCCAGGAACCGGCTGAACAGCGCCGCACGTGAATGAACCTTGGCCCCGCGCGACAGCCGCAATTCATTGATGATCGGCCCAAATACCAGGGGATGGTCGATCTCGCCGTGGGCCAGCAACTCCACGTAGTCGGCCAGCTGCAATGTCGCTGAGACGATGGCGGAGAAGCTTGTCTCCGACTTGTCGCCGGGCTGACCCAGCACATGGCGCAGGGTCTGGAGCATCTCGTCAGCCAGCAGCTGGACGCTGTAACACTGGATGACCCCGGCGATGCTTGCCAGTTCCTGCACGTCGGCCAGGCTGGCCTCCAGCGGCCGGGTGCTCTCGTCGCCGGATTCGAGATAGGCCTCTATCTGGTTTCGGACACGCTGCAGGCATTGGCCCAGCTCGCCCTTGACCCAGAAGAGTCCGCGGTTCATGTCAGCCTGGGCTGCGACCAGTTTCGTCATCACCGCCCCCTATGCGCTGGCATTCTGGAAAATGTCCGCCAGGGCCAGCTTCATGAAGCTGAACACCAGGAAGGACTGCTGATCGCGCACGAAGCTGCCGAGCATGTACGGCTGCCAGTGCGCGGGCTGCTGGGCCACCAGGTCATTGCGCTGTTCAACGCTGGAGAAACGCCGGTAGCCGGTCACTCCATCGACCAGGAAACCGGCCGGAATCTCGTCCGAGTTGAGGACCAGGAAACGACTGGAACGGCTGGTCTCTGACTTGCGATCGTCAAGCAGCGCCCGCAGATCGATGAGAGGCAGCAGGTTGCCGCGCACATTGGCAATCCCCATCAGCCAGGGTCGCGCATTGGGAACCCGGGAGTAGGCCGGCATCGTGATGACTTCGCGAATTTCCCGCTGCGGGACCAGGAAACCCTGTTCGCCCAGATTGAAGCCCAGGCCCACCCAGGCATCGCCATGTTCGGTGGAGCCGGTCTCCGAGACCCGCGCCTGCAGCCGCTGGTCGAGCAGGGCAAGCAGGTGATACGGCTGGTCGGCAAGCTGACGAAGATCGGTGACCTCGGTATTGAGCATGCGCTTACCCCACTGAAGCTGGCTTGTGGGCCTGCACCGCTGCGATCAACTCCTCGCGCGTGAAAGGCTTGGTGAGGTAATGATCGGAACCGACGATGCGGCCCCGCGCCCGGTCGAACAGGCCATCCTTGGAGGACAACATGATCACCGGCGTCTTGGCGAAGCGGGGATTGCCCTTGATCAGGGCGCAGGTCTGGTAGCCATCCAGCCGCGGCATCATGATGTCGACAAAGATGATGTCGGGCTTGAGTTCCGCAATCTTGGCCAGGGCTTCGAAGCCATCGGTCGCCGCCGAAACCTCGCATCCTGCGCGGGACAGCAGGCTCTCTGCCGTCCTGCGGATGGTCTTGGAGTCGTCCACAACCATCACTTTCACACCCGCCAGCCCCTCGACTTGACCGTCTGCCACCGCAGTACCCCCGTGTCTCCGGAAGATCCGGTCAAGGCCGGATCACGCATAAACAAAGTCTAATGGGATGTTTTATCACAGGCGAAGCCCATCTGTCCCCGAGCGGGCGGTCGCGATCACCCGGCGCGGATGTGAGGGGGCGCGGGGCCGGTTAGAATGCGCCCCTGCCCCGAATCCGCCGCCTGTGCGGCCCCAAGAGCCACCGTCATGAGCGCGATCAAGCTGGGGGTCATCATGGACCCCATTTCCGACATCAAGCCGGCCAAGGACACCACTTTGGCCATGCTGCTGGAAGCCCAGGCCCGTGGCTACGAGTTGCACTACATGGAACTGGGGGATCTGTGGGTCGAGAGTGGACGCCCGGGGGCCCGCAGCCGGACGCTGACCGTGCGGGACGATGCCGAGGACTGGTACGACCTCGACCCCCCTGCCGCACTCTGGCTCGACGAGCTGGACCTGATCCTGATGCGCAAGGACCCGCCGGTCGACAACGCCTACCTTTACGCCACCCAGATTCTGGATCTGGCCGAGCACGCCGGCACTCTGGTGGTCAACCGCCCTCAGGCTCTGCGCGATTTCAACGAGAAGCTGGCGATCAACCGCTACCCCCAGTTCGTGACACCCACCCGGGTCGATGCGGACATGAGCCGTCTGCGAGAATTCGTCCGGGAGCACGGCGACACCATCATCAAGCCGCTGGACGGCATGGGCGGCAGCTCGATTTTCCGCTTGCGCGCCAACGACCCCAACCTGAATGTGGTCCTCGAAACCCTCACCGCACGCGGCAGCCGCTACGCGATGATCCAGCGCTACCTGCCGGAGATTTCGGCCGGCGACAAGCGGGTGCTGGTCATCAATGGAAAGCCCTGGCCCAAGGTGCTGGCTCGCATTCCGCTGGCCGGCGAGTCGCGCGGCAATCTGGCCGCTGGCGGCCGCGGAGTCGGCCAGGACCTGAGCGAGCGGGACCGCGAAATTGCCAACGCGCTCGGACCGCAACTGGTCGAGCAGGGCCTGTATTTTGTCGGGCTGGACATCATCGGCGATGCCCTCACCGAAGTGAATGTGACCAGCCCGACCTGCGTTCGCGAACTTGACGCCCAGTTCGGCAGCAACATCTGCGCCGGACTGTTCGACGTACTGGAAAGCAAGCTGCAAAGCCGGTGAAACAGGCCCTCATCGCCCTGGCGCTCTGCGCCCTGCTCGCCTGGGCGGTCTGGCGCGAGCCCGTCCCGCTCGTGCAGCACCGCGAAGTCTTCGCGCTCGGCACCCTGCTCCAGCTCAGCGTGGCCGACCCGCTGCCCCCGCCGCTGCTGTCAAAGGTCCAGGCCGAACTGCGCGCGTTCGAGAAGCGCTGGTCTCCGCAGGGGGATGGCGAACTCGCCCGACTCAACGCCCTGCTGGCGAGCCAGCCAGGCGCCCCCTTGCCTGAAGCCTTGCGCGCCGGCATCAGCGCCGCCCGCGATGCCTGCCTCAGCAGCGACGGACTGTTCGATCCGGCCATGGGTGCTCTTGTCCAGATCTGGGGCTTCGACGACGAAAGGAATTTCCGGAGCGAACCGCCGCCCGCTTCCGCCATCGAACAGGCTCTGAGCGCCTCGCCCAGCCTTTGCGCCGCCGAACTGGGCGACAGCATCAAGCTGACCGGCATCGGCGCCCGGCTGGACTTTGGCGCCTCGGCCAAGGGCCGCGCGGTGGACGAGATCATTGCGCTGCTGCACAGGCATGGCATCCGCAACGCCATCGTCAATGCGGGCGGCGATCTGCGGGCCATCGGGCGCCGCCCGGACCGGGCCTGGCGGATCGGCATCCGGCACCCGCGCGGCGATGGACCCAGGGCGGTGCTGGCCAGCCTGGACATCGCTGACGGCGAGGCGGTTTTCTCTTCCGGCGACTACGAACGCTATTTTCTGCACGAGGGCCGCCGTTACCACCACATCATCGATCCGCGCGACGGCTATCCGGCGACCGGCAGCCAATCCGCCACGGTGCTGCATCACAGTGCCGAACTGGCTGATGCGGCCGCCACCGCCCTGTTTGTGGCCGGGCCGGACCGCGCCGCGGACATCATGCAGCGCATGGGCGTCGGCCTCTGGCTGCTGGTCGACGCCGAGGGTGGTATCCACGCCAGCGCATCCATGCGCGAGCGACTCGAAGGCCTGCCGTGACCAGGGCTGACGGCCTGCTTCTCCTGTTGCTGTGCCTGCTGATCGGCGCCTTGTTCCGGCAGCTCTGGGTCAGCGGCGGGCAGGCGCATGAACTGCATCTGCATGCGCAGGACGGGACACAGAACTGGCCGCTTGAGCCGGCGCGGCGGATCGAGGTGGAGGGCCCTCTGGGCCATTCGGTGATTGAAATCCGCGACGGTGCCGCGCGCTTTCTCTCCTCGCCCTGCCGACAGCAGATCTGCGTCCGCTCGGGCTGGCATCGGCATGCCGGCGCGGTGGCGGCCTGCGTTCCCAACCGCATCAGCTTCAAGCTGAGCGGCGGCGGAGACTCCGATTACGATGGCCTCAGCTACTGATCCCCGGCATGACGCCATGCTGGCCGGTTATGCCGCGCTGGCCATCGTCATCCACATTCTGGAAGCGGGCCTGCCTTCACCCGTGCCCGGCATCAAGCCCGGCCTGGCAAACGTGATCACCCTGGTCGTCATGTTGCGTCACGGCTGGGCGCTGGCAGCCTGGGTGGTCCTGCTGCGCGTGCTGGTCAGCGCCCTTTTGCTCGGCACCTTTCTGACCCCCACCTTCCTGCTCTCCGCCGCCGGGGCGGCCGCCAGTCTGGCCGGACTCTGGGCCGTCAGCGAACTGCACCGGCTGGCCGGACGACAGCTGTTCAGTGCCTACGGGCTGGGCATGATTTCCGCTTGCCTGCACATCAGCGGGCAGTTTTTCGTCGCCTGGAAGCTGTTCGTACCGCACCCCGGACTTCTGGTCCTTCTGCCGGTGCTGCTCAGCGCCTCCCTGGCCTTCGGCCTGGCCACCGCCTGGCTGGCGCAGAACATCGTGTCGCGCATGCGTCCCGTGCCCCTCACATAGGGCTTTGCTTGCCGCCGGAGCCCGCAAACCGCGATACTGGTGTCATGCCTGAGGAATCCTTGCGCAATCAGTTTCTTATCGCCATGCCCAGCCTGGCTGACGGCAATTTTGAAAAATCGGTCAGCCTGATGTGCGAACACGGCGAGGATGGCGCTCTGGGCCTGATCATCAACCGGCCCACCGATCTGCAGCTCGGCACCATGCTGGAGCACCTGGAGATCGACTGCAGCGGACTCGCGCCGGAACACAGCGACGATGCTGTCTTCTGGGGCGGGCCGGTGCAGATGGATCGCGGCTTCGTGTTGCATTCGCCGCTGGGCCGCTGGGAGTCCAGCATCCAGATCAACCCCGATCTGGGCGTCACCACCTCGCGCGACATCCTCGCCGCGATCGGCGCGGGCCAGGGTCCCGAGCAATATCTGGTGACGCTGGGCTACGCAGGCTGGGATGCCGGCCAGCTGGATCAGGAGATCCTCGACAACAGCTGGCTTACCGTGCCCGCCGATCTGCGCATCATCTTCGACACCCCTGTCCAGGACCGCTGGAGCGCGGCCACCCGCCTGCTGGGGATCGACCCCAGCAGCCTGATGCACGACGCCGGTCACGCGTGATCGTCCTGGGCTTCGACTTCGGTGAAAAACGCATCGGACTGGCCGTGGGCAATCGTTTGACGGGCACCAGCCGCGGCCTGGGCTGGCTGAACAACGACCCGGAACTGTGGCCGGCGTTGGATGAGGCCGTTGCGCAGTGGGAGCCGCAATGTCTGCTGGTCGGGATACCGTTGACCCTGGAGGGCGGAAAACAGCCCCTGACCCGCAAGTCCCGGCATTTCGCGGCAAGGCTGCGCGAGCGCTTCGGCCTGCCCGTCAAGGAGGTGGATGAGCGCCTCAGCTCCGTGGCCGCCGAGCGCGAACTGGCCGAGGCCCGCGCCAGCGGCGCACGCACGCGGCGCCTACGCCGCGGCGACAGCGACAGCATGGCGGCAGCCCTGCTGGTGCAGCAGTGGCTGGATGCGGCATGACGCGCGAGCCCGCCAACAACCGCAACCCTCAGATCGGCGCTGATGGCCGGCTGCGCCATCTGCTCAGCATCCAGGGCCTGGACGGCGAGATGATCCACCGCATCCTGGACCGGGCGGAAAGCTTCGTCACCCCGCTTGGCGGCCAGCCCCGAACCAGCGCCGAGCTGCGCGGCCGCACCGTGGTGAACCTTTTCTTCGAATCCAGCACCCGCACCCGCTCCGCCTTTGAACTGGCCGCCAAACGCCTGAGCGCCGATGTGCTGAACATGGATGTCGCCACCTCTTCAGCGTCAAAGGGCGAATCCCTCCACGACACGCTGAAGACGCTGGAAGCCATGGATGTGGATCTGTTCGTTGTCCGGCACCATGCCAGCGGCGCGGCCCGATTCATCGCCCGTCAGCTGAGGCCTGGCGTGGCCGTACTGAACGCCGGCGACGGCCGCCATGCCCACCCCACCCAGGCCCTGCTGGATGTCTTTACGATCCGACGCCACAAGCCCGACTTCTCTGCCCTGTCCGTCGCGGTGGTTGGGGATCTGCTGCATTCTCGGGTGGCCCGTTCCGAAATCCGCGCCCTGCACCAGCTGGGTGTCCGCGATATCCGCGCCGTGGCGCCGGCCACGCTGATGCCCAGCGGCATCGAAACCCTGGGCGCGCGCCCGACTTCGGATATGGAGGATGGCATCAGGGACGCCGACGCCGTGATCATGCTGCGCCTCCAGCGTGAACGCATGAGCGGACACTTCCTGCCCAGTGCCGAAGAATTTCACCAGCGCTACGGATTGACCGCCGAACGTCTGGCCCTGGCTCGTCCGGACGCGCTGGTCATGCACCCGGGTCCAATGAACCGCGGGGTGGAGATCGACTCGGCGGTGGCCGACGGACCGCAATCCGTGATCCTGCAACAGGTCAATCATGGGGTCGCCGTGCGCATGGCGGTGATGTCCATGATCCTGGGGAGCCAGGGATGAGCGCGCTGCAGCTGCGGCAGGTCCGCTGGCTCGACCCCTTTCTGGGTGAGGACACGGTCTGCCATCTGCGCGCGGAAGGCGGACAACTGCGCCGCATCGAAGCGCTGGACCCGAACCTGCCGGTGCTGGATGCCGATGGCCTCTGGCTGATACCCGGACCCATCGATCTGGCCTTTGAACTGCCGGGAGACAGCGCGCCGGACAAACAGGCCATGGCCACCGAACTGCAGGCGGCCTACCGCTGCGGTCTCGCGCAGGTCGTTTCCGCGCCCGATGCGCGACCGGTCATCGACGCCGCGGCGGCAGCCCAGTGGGTGCGCCATCACGCGACAGTCAATGAAGGCGCCCGCCTGCACCTGCTGGGCGCGCTGACCCAGGCGCTGGAGGGCAGCCAGCTGGCCAACATGGCGGCGCTCAAGGGCGCCGGATGTGTGGGCCTGGCCCAGGGCCGCGCGCCCCTGCCAGAGCTGGGCGTGCTGCGCCAGGCGCTGCGCTACGCGGCTGACCTCGACATGACCGTGCATCTGGCCCCGCGGGCGCCCGACCTGAACCGGGGCTGCGCCCACGATGGCGTCATCGCCACCGCCCTGGGGCTCGAGGGCATTCCGGTGGCTGCGGAGACTGTTGGCATGGCGGTCTTGCTGGCCCTGGCGGAGGACACCGGCTGTCGGCTGCACTTCGCCCGCCTGTCCAGCGCTGCGGCCGCGGAACTGCTGGCTCAGGCCCGGCGGCGCGGGCTGGCTGTCAGCGCGGACGTCGCCATCTGGAACCTGCTTTTCGATCACAGCGCCATCCAGGACTACGACAGCCGGTTCCACCTGCCGGCGCCATTGCGCGAGGAGAACGACCGTCAAACGCTGGTGCAAATGCTGCGGGACGGTCTGATCGACGCCGCCTGCAGTGACCACCGTCCGCTCGGCAGGGATGCCAAGTTCGGGCCCTTCGCGGAAACACAGGCCGGCACGAATGGCATCGACGGCTATCTGAGCCTCCTGCTGCGTCTGGTCAATCAGGATCAGCTCAGCGCGCTGCAGTTCGCCGCTGCCACCAGTTCGGGACCGGCTGCGGTGCTGCGCCAGGATGCGGCGCAGGCCTGCGAACGCTGGCTGCTGTTCGATCCTCAGCATGACTGGGAACTGACGGATAGCAGCCAGTCCAGCCAGGGCAGTCACAGCCCGCTGCTGGGTGAAACTTTGACAGGCGCCGCAGCCGGCTGGCTGGCCCCGGAGGGCCTGCAGCTGTTTCCCGACTGGCGGCCCCGGCATGGTGTATAGTTTTTGAATTACTCGAATTTTCAGGGAGATTCCAACCGATGGCACGCGTTCTGATCGTCGATGATTCACCGACGGAACTGATGAAGCTGCGGGCGCCGCTCGAAGCCGAAGGCTTTCAGATCACGGAAGCCTCATCGGGCGATGATGCCATTGCCAAGGCCAAGGCCCAGCGCCCGGACGTCATTGTGATGGACGTCGTCATGCCGGGCATGAACGGATTCCAGGCCACCCGAACCTTGACCCGGGATCCGGACACCAAGGATGTACCGATCCTCGTGTGTTCAAGCAAGAACCAGGAGACCGACAAGCTCTGGGCCAAGCGCCAGGGCGCAGCGGAATATCTGGTCAAACCGGTCAAGGGGCCGGAACTTGTCGCCAAGGTCAAAGCCTTGTTGAAATAGCGCCAAACAGCCGATAGGGAACCGGGGGAGAACATGGCAAGAAGGAGCAATCCAGCAGGCAGCCGCCGCGAGGTTTTTCTGCTGCTGCTGGCGGCCTTATTCCTGGCCGCCACACTGGGCGTTTACGTCTACACACAGGAAACGTCGCGTCACGACCAGGAGTACATCACCCTGGCACGTTCAGCGCAGCAACAGGCAACGGACCTGGGCAAACTCGGCGCGGATGCATCGCGCGGGATTGCGCCCGATTTCCGCTTGCTGGAGGGTGCGCAGGCCAACCTTGAGGAAGCCATCGACTTCATCAAGAACGGCGACGAACTGATCCAGCTGCCCCCGGCGCCGGACAGCACGGCCGAAGCCATGGAGTACCTGGAACTGTCCTGGGCGGACATGAACGAGGGTGTCGAAACCATGCTTGGTGGTCGTGGTGCCTACCTGACCGCCAATCAGTACATCTTCCAGATCGACGACACCGCCGTGGAATTGAGCGAAACGGTGGGCGAGCTGATTGACCGCATGGTGGCGATCAACGCACCGGGCGAAGTCATCCGTCTGGCAGGCGACCAGAAGCTGCTGCTGGAAAGCATGCGCAATCGGGCCCAGCGCGTGATCGGCGCGGGACGAGGCGCCGACCTCACGGCTGAGAATCTGGCTGAAGATGCGCAGACTTTCGCAAGCAACAACAGCAAGCTGCGAAACGGGCCAGCCGGCCGCGACGCCCGCGCGGGCGATCTGATCAAACGCCTGGGCAGCAATTTCAACCGCATCAATGAGGGGGTCGCCGGCCTGCAGGGCCTGGCGCCGGAAATCGCCGAGGTGCAGGAAGCCTCCGCCCTCCTCTCCCGCATGGGCACCGAGGTGCTGGCCGCGGCCATCGATCTGGAGGACGCGCTCAACACGCATGCGCAAAGCCGCCTGATCAAGCCCTACTTCATTTACATCTTCGGCGGCCTGTCAGCCATCTCGCTGCTGCTGTTCGTGGCCTTCTTCCTGATCGCGGTACGACGCCGCCAGGTGACGGCGGAAAATTCCGAACGCATGCAGCAGGAAGCGATTCTGACCCTGCTCGACGAAATCACCAATCTGGCCGATGGTGACCTGACCACGACCGTCACCGTGACCGAGGACTTCACCGGGGCGATCGCGGACTCGATCAACTTCACTATCGAGACCCTGCGCACCCTGGTTGGCACCATCAACAGCACGTCGCGTCAGGTGAACGAGGCCGCATCCTCGACCCTGGATACGGCGAACTCGCTGAACCAGGCCTCGCGTGAGCAGACCAGCCAGATCGCCACGGCAGCCGAATCCATTACTCGCATGACCGAAAGCATGCAGGAAATGTCTTCGGATGCGCAGCAGCTGGCCCAGCAGGCGCAGACCTCGCTGGAAACCGCACGGAGCGGGGGCGAGACGGTGCGCTCGACGATTGCCGGCATGGACGCCCTGCGCGAGCAGATTCAGGACACCTCCAAGCGCATCAAGCGCCTGGGTGAATCCTCTCAGGAAATCGGCAATATCATCGAGTTCATTAACGACATCGCCGAACAGACCAATACCCTGGCGCTGAATGCATCGATTCAGGCCGCCATGGCCGGGGAATCGGGCAAGGGCTTCGCGGTCGTGGCCGACGAAGTGCAGCGACTGGCTGAACGTGCCGGTTCGGCCACCAAGCAGATCGAAGCCCTGGTCAAGACGATTCAGGCCGACACCAACGAGGCCATCATCTCGATGGAGCGTTCCACCGCCAACGTGGTCGCCGGTTCGCAATCGGCCGAAACGGCCGGTGGCGCGCTGGAGCGTATCGAGAACTTCGCCTCCGAACTGGCCCGCCTGATTCAGCAGATTTCCGGCACCGCCAACGAACAGGCCAAGGTGGCCACCGGCCTGAACGACACGATGACGCAGCTGCGTACCATTGCCTCGCAGACCGCCGATTCGGCCGACCTCACCGCCACCCGTACACGCGAGCTGACGACCCTGTCCGAGCAGATGCGTGAATCGGTCTCCGGCTTCCGCCTGCCCGGCGCTGGCGACATCGCCGGCGGCGGAGACTACGCGGAAGAGGGCTACTCGGAGGAAGAGCAGGCCGCCGCCTGATCATCATCTGCCTCCTTGCGCAAAACGCCGGCGAAAGCCGGCGTTTTTGTTTTCCCCGGCGACAGGCACTCTCGGCCCCGGTCAGCTCGTGCGACCCGGCGCCGCCCGCCCTGATCTGCGCGCGCAGGCCCCGCTCAGCCGCTGCTCCGCGACCGGCTGCGTGGTGATCAGTCGGGTCTGTCGGTTCGCCA
>JBFKIN010000008.1:0-22877 GCA_041632255.1 Oceanococcus sp.
CGTTAGCTTCTTCCTCTACACCCTCGGCATCCATGCTGCCGTCAGAGTACGACTCGAAGTACCGAGCGATGCGTACAATCTCCTCGGCCATTACCTGGGAGACCGCCTGGTTCGTAGCCAGGTACTCTATCCAGCTGAGCTACGGGCGCGTGGTGTGGGGTAATGCTGCTGCCGATGCGATGCCGACGTGGCCCGAATGCGACAAGTCCCCGCTAAAGGCGGCGCAGTATACATGAGGGTTCGGGCCTGGCCAAGCATTTGAAGCACCCGATGTCTTGCGCTCGCTCAGGAGCCTTGAACGGCCCGGGCAATACGCCATCAGAGTTCCTCGAAGCGAAGCGAGACGGGCACCGGTGACTCGCCGGGGTCGCGATGCCACTGGAGCAGGTCCCGGCCTTCCAGGGCGCTGAGAAAGTAGGCGG
This sequence comes from Oceanococcus sp., assembly GCA_041632255.1. Taxonomy (GTDB): domain Bacteria; phylum Pseudomonadota; class Gammaproteobacteria; order Nevskiales; family Oceanococcaceae; genus Oceanococcus. Next base: position 423 of record JBFKIN010000008.1, read on the forward strand.
CGAGCTGGCCGGCAACGAAGCGGCGCAGAGCCGCACGGCTGCCGTCCAGCGCGCCGGGGCAGACCAGGTCGGGACTGTCGCCGTCGAGCATGTCGGAGTGGCCGTGGTTCTCGGCGACCAGTTCGTAGCGTGGCGGCAGGCTGGCCTCGTAGAACAGACGGTAGTTGCGGTTGGTGGGAGCGCATTCGAAGCCTGGCGCGCCGCTGGCGCCCTGCCCCATGCCGATGATCAGGCTGGCGAAGGGGAACTGGAAGGCACCTGGATCATCGGTGACCAATTCGCCGGTTTCACCGGGCGGGAATGGCGGTGCATCGCCGTCGACGGGGTCAACCCCGGCGATCGCGCGCGCGGTGGTCTGCGGATGATCGAACAGCATGCGCCAGGCCACCTGGCCGCCCCGGGAGTGCCCCAGCAGGCCGCTGTCCTGCGGCCGGATCCGAATGGACTGATCCTCCCTACTGACGGCCAGCGCATGGTTGAGGCTGGCCTGCGCCCATTCCAGCACCACCACGGCCGCCGCCGTCTCCTGCGCCACACCGGGCGCCGAGCTGGGATCACCCACATACATCTGCGGCGCCGCCACGACGAAGCCGAAGCCGGCGAGACGCGACAGCAGGTCGGTATAGCTGTCCACGTCCGAGACAAAGCCGTGCTGGAACTGCAGCAAGGGGTAGTCACCGTCGTGGGCGGGCAGGAACAGCAGCAACTCGCGCGGCGCGCCGAATTCACCCTCCGCGAGCCGGTGCTGAAGTACCGGCAGGGGCGGTTCGGCGTAAGGGTCGAACGCCCCGGCGTCTCGACCGGCACCCTCGCCGCAGGCGGCCAGCAGCAGGAGCAGGCTCCAGACCAGACACAGGGCGGTGATGGGATGGCGAATCATCTCGGGCCGCTCAGAATTCTTCCAGCAGCCGGCCCTTGCCGATGATCGGATCATGGATGCCGCAGGCCCGCAGCGCATGCCAGACGGTGGCCACATTGATCGGGATCAGCGGCTTTTCCAGCCAGTGCTCCAGGGTCGGAAAGATGTCGACCGTGGAGAGATTGGTGCCGCACTGGATGATCGCATCCACATCATCGCCATCCACGGCCTTGACCGCCTCGATGACCTGCTTGATCGAGGTTTCCGCAATGGCGGTGGCCGACGGCCGGTTGAGGCCGGCGATGTGCTTCACCTCGAAGCCGATCTCGGAGAAGAAGCGGCGCACATTGTCATCGCCGATGGGCGGATACGGGGTGATCACCGAAATCCGCCTGGCGCCGAAATTGTGCAGGGCATCGCGGGTGGCTCCGGCGCCGGTGGTCAGGCCCAGGTCGCCAATCTGGCGCTGGATGGCGCCTTCGAATTCCACATTGCCTTCCATGCCGCCCCAGAAGGTCTCGGCCGACATGCCCAGCATCAGATGGGTGATCTTGGCCGACATCACATTGTCGATGGCCGGCGGCAGTTCCTTGCGCATCAGGTCCAGGAAGCGCTCGAACACCGTGTTCTCGTCATCGCCGCTGCGCTCGACCTCCTCCTGCCAGTTCTTCAGTTCGATCCAGAAGCGCGAGGGGTGCCAGGTGACGCCGGCAAGGCCGAATTTCTGCAGATCGTATTCGACGCCGGTGTTGGTGGAGGGAATCAGCACCCCTATGCGGGCCCGTTGGGCGACCTGGTAGTTGTCCATCTCTTAGGCTCCGGGATAATCGGCGAACAGGTCGCGCTTGTTGAAGCCGGCCGTGGCGAATCGCCAGAACGCCTTGCCGGAAGTGAGCCAGGCCACCTTGGCACCGGCCTTGTCGGTGGCCAGGACCCGATCGGCCAGCCAGGGCGTCACGGTGTCGACGGTGTCGCCCAGAATGTTCAGCACCTTTTTTGTCTTCGCCCACTGCGCCGAGCGGGTGTCGTAGTCCCCGACCAGCAGATCGGTGACGACAATTCCGGGGCTCAGGGTGCAGACCTGCACCGGGCTGCCCTTGAGCTCCTTCTGCAGCGCCTTGTTCAGGTAGCGGATCGCGCGCTTGGTGCAGCCGTAGGGCGCCATGCCGGGCTGGGTCATGCCGTCGCTGCCGAAACCTTCCATGTTCCAGACCTGTCCCCCGCCCTGCGCCAGCATCGCCGCGATGACCACGCGGTTGGCCAGCAGCGCGCCGGTCAGGTTGGTCTCGACGATGCGCCGGATCGCTGCCGGCTCGGCCTCGTGCAGCGGCCCACGCTGGATGCTCATGCCGGCATTGTTGATCCAGATGTCGACCCGACCGAAGGCCGCGATCGCCGCGTCCCACAGCGCCTGCAACTGCTCGACGTCGGTGATGTCACAGGCAAGACCGGCCGCCTGGCCGGGCTGTCGCGCATTCAGCTGCGCCACCACAGCATCGACATCGCCCTGCGAGCGACCGGACACCACCACGCGACAGCCGCGCGCGGCGAAGGCATCCACCAGACCGCGACCGATGCCCCGGGTGCTGCCGGTAATGACCACGGTTTTCATCAGTAGCTCCGGTTTTCGGCCATCTGCTGCTCGCCCATGCGCATGCTGAGCATCTGCGCCACCTGGTCCTCGCCGAACACATTCACCGCCAGCTTGTTCATGGGGTCGCGTTCGTAGCCTAGTCGGCGCAGGCGGTGGTCATAGCGCTGCAGTTCCGCGCGCTGGTCTTCGGGCACCGGGCTGGCGCTGTCCAGCCAGCCCAGCCAGCGGGAGACGAACTTGTCGGCGTAGGCCTCGAACTTGTCGATGTTGGTGTCATTCAGATCGCCCGCGATGCTCATGCCCACCGGCGACAGGATCTGCCGCATATAGGGCCCGTGGCTGACCAGCCAGTGCAGGTCGGTGTCGCCGCGCAGCTTGACGAAATCCTCGTTGGCCTCGCCATCGTAGTACTTGTCCAGATAGTCGGTGTCGACCATCAGATTGCGGCGCGGCAGGTAGTCGGCATAGAAGAACAGCTTGGGCAGGGTGCCGAAGATCACGATCAGGTGCGGCACGTCGGTTTCCTGGCCCAGGAAGCAGGTCGCGTTCATGTCCAGGATGGAGGCCTTGCGGTTGCCCAGCCAGGAATTCACCAGCCATTCGCAGCCGGGCCCGGTCCAGGCATTGAAGCTGCCCTCGAACTCGCCGTTGGGGCTGGTGTAGTACTCGCGCCCCGCACAGGACGGGTGCTTGTCCAGACCGGGAAAGCGTCCCGCGATGCGCTCCTTGATGCCGGCCAGGATGCCGTAGCAGCGCTCCCAGGCCTTGCTCACGTCCACGTCCGGATTGGCGGCCAGGAACTGGTCGATGGTGGTGGTTTCATTGCCCATGGGGCGGGTTCTCCTAAGGGTCAGATCGCCAGTTCGGCGAACAGGTCGGGACGGGGTTTGAAGCGGGCGGTGAGGAAGCGCGCGGCGATCTTGCCGCCACTGAGCCAGGCGATCTTGCCGCCGGACTGCTTCATCGCCAGCATCTGCTCGATCAGATAGGGCGCGACGGTGTCGGGCGTATCGCCCAGGATGTTCATGATCCGCCGGCTCTTCTCGAAGTTGGCCGGGTCGGCCTTGATCTCGCGCAGCATGCCTTCGGTGACCACCATGCCGGGCCGGACCCGCCCGACCAGGATCGGACTGCCCTTGAGTTCCTTGACCAGGGCGCGGCTGAGGTAATCCAGGCCCCGCTTGGTGCTGCCGTAAACCCCCATGCCCGGAAAGTACTCACCGTCGGAACCGCCGCCCAGCACATTGAACAGGCGCCCTGCCCCCTGGGCCTGCATTCCGCGCACGGCCACCTGGCAGCCGTGGATGGTGCCCAGCATGTTGGTGCAGACCATGTTGCGTACGTCGGCTTCGGCGATGTCGACCACCGCGCGGGTCGTGTTGGCGACCCCGGCGTTATTGATCCAGACGTCGACCCGGCCGAAGTCGGCGACCGCCCGGTCCCACAGCGCCTGGACCTGGGCCTTGTCGCTGACATCGGCCGGCAGGCCGATGGCCCGCCCCGGCCCGCTGCCGTCCAGACGCTCAAGCGCCTGCTCGACGGCTTCGGCACTGCGACCGGTGATCAGCACCTGGTCGCCGCGGGCCACGCAGGCGCGGGCCAGGGCGAAGCCGATGCCCTTGGTGCTGCCGGTGATGACGAAGCTGTTCATTTGAGGGGAAAGTCCGGGTCGGTGTGTTCGGGGCGCCAGCCGGTGGCGTAGAGCCTGTCGGCCGAAATCTTGCGCGTGGGCGCCTTGATCTGGCCGAGAAATTCCAGACGCGGCACGCCTTCGCGGTCGGCCAGCGCATCGAAGACCTCGGCGTTGGTGCGCGGCAGGCCCTCGTTGACGCAGACGTTGTACACACCGCTCAGACCATTGCGCAGGGCGTGGTGGGCCGCGGACACCACATCCTGGAAGTGGATGATGTACAGCCGTGCATCGGCCGAAAACGGCCCTTTGCCGCCCATGATCTGGTGGGCCAGGCGCACCCGCTCGGCGAAACTGAGATCGCCGGGCGCGCCGTAGATGTCCGGCAGGCGCAGCACGCAGCCCTGCTCGCTGGACAGCACCTCACGCTCGGCCTGGCTGTAGTAGCGCGCCGAGGGTTCCTCGGCATTGCCCAGGGCGGTCTGCTCGGTGATGGGCGCATCGCCCTCGCCACCGTCCCCGTAAACCGAAAAGGAGGACAGGAACAGCACCCGCGGATGCGCCGCCGCGGCGCTGCGGCAGCTGGCCACCAGGGCGTCGTGGTAGGTGGCCTCGCGCTCCTCGCGATTGCGCGCCTGGCGCACATTGGGGGCCACCGTGGTGACGATGGCATCCACCCCGGCGGCGGCTTGGCGGATGGCCTGTGCATCGGTGCCGCGCAGCACATGGACCTCGTCGGCCACCGCGCGCAGTTCCTCCACTTTGGCCGGCGTGGTGGTGGTTCCGGCCACCTGCACACCTTCCGCGCGCAGCCGTTGCGCCAGGGCCTTGCCCACGTGGCCCAGCCCGAGAATCAATACCTTGTCCATCCGCTCCCCTGTGCTGCGCGCGACTTGCGCGCCGTGTGTCTCATATTGTTATATCATTAATACAATTCCCGTCACAATCACGCAGAGCCTCCGGTCGCGATGACTACTCAATCCACGCTCGGCATCCGCCTCGTTCCCGGGGTGCGGCCGCTCAATCTGTGGTGTTACCTGCTGGTCGCCATGATCTCCTCCTCCTATGCCGGCGCGCTGGCCGTGCTGCAGCCCGGCCTGCTGCACGCCATGGGCATACCGCAGGCGGATCAGGCGGTGCTGACCGGCAATCTCGCCGCCCTGCAGGAGCTGGTCTTCATCCTGCTGCTGGGCCCGATCGGGGCCCTGGCCGACCGGATCGGACGGCGCGCGGTCTACACCGCCGGCCTGCTGCTCACCGCCGCCGGCTACGCCCTGTACGCACAGGCCGCCGACGTCGGCCAGCTGATCGCGCTGCGCCTGCTTATCGCCCTGGGCAGCGCGGCGGTCATCGGCATGATGGTGACGGTCGTCGCCGACTATCCGCTGGAGGCGGACCGCGGCAAGGCCAACGGTCTGCAGGGTCTGGTCGCCACCCTGGGCGCCTTCATTGCCCCCATGCTGCTGCCCTTGCCGGCACTGTTCGCCAGCCAGGGCCTGAGCCAGATCGGCGCCCAGCAGGCCACCTTTGCGGTGGCGGGCAGCCTCGGCCTGTTCGCTGCGGTGGTCGCCGCCTTCGGTCTGTCCGCATCGGCCGGCCGCATCGGCCGGGAGGCCCACCTGCCGCTGCTCCAGCTCATGCGCCAGGGCCTGGCCAGCACCCGGGATCCGGCCATTGCCCTGGCCTGCGCCGCCGCCTTCACCTCCCGCGGCGTGCTGGCGGTCACCGGCGCCTTCATGAGCCTGTGGCTGGTGCAGTACGGCACCGCGACCCTGGGCCTGTCCGCCAGCGACGCGATGAATCAGCTGGCGATGCCGCGGGTGCTGATGATCGTCAGCGGCGCTCTGGTCGGCGCCCTGCTGATGGGCGTGATCAGTGACCGGATGCGCCGGGTCAGCGCGGTGGCGCTGGCCTCCGGCCTAACCTCAATCGTCTATCTCTCCCTGTTTCTGGTCGAGGACCCGACGGCGCCCTGGGTCTTCGCCCTGTTGGGGATCATGGGGGTGGCCGAGATCAGCGCCTTCGTCGCCAGTCAGGCCCTGATCGGGCAGCAGGCGCCGGCCGCACTGCGCGGCGTCATCATCGGCTTCTTCGGCATGGCCGGTGCGGTGGGCATCCTGGTCGGCACCACCGCGGGCGGCTATCTGTTCCGCGACATCGGGCCCAGCGCCCCCTTCGTAATGTTTGGCGCCTTCAATGCCGGGGTGCTGCTCTGGGCCCTGCTGCTGCGGCGTCAGCCTGACCGCTTGCCGATGCTGGCGGAGGCCCGCGCATGAACCAAGCACCCGTCATCATTGCGGGCGCCGGCCCCTGCGGCTCGGTCCTGGCCCTGTATCTCGCCCGGCAGGAGATTCCGGTCATCCTGCTGGAGAAGTATCCGACGCTACCGCGCGACCTGCGCGCTTCCACCTTTCACCCCCCCACCCTGGAGATGCTCGACGATCTGGGCGTGGCGCCGCGCATGATAGAGAAGGGTCTGATCGCCGACCGCTACCAGTACCGGGACCGCCGCAGCGGCGAGGTGGCCGAGTTCCGCATGGAACTGATCGCACAGGACACCCGCTTCCCCTTCCGCCTGCAGCTCGAACAGTACGAGATGACCCAGATCATCAACGAGGAGCTGGCGCGCTACCCGCATGTGCAGATGCTGTTCGACCACGAGGTGATCGATGCGCAGCAGGATGAGCACGGTGTCCGCGTCGAGGTCACCCGTCCCGAGGGCGTGACCGAGCTGCAGGGGCGCTTTCTGATCGGCTGCGACGGCGCCAGCAGCCACGTGCGCAAGGCAGCTGGCATCGGCTTTGGCGGCTTCACCTACGACGAGATGTTTCTGGTGCTCAGCACGCCCTTCCCTTTCGAGGACGTGTTCGACAATCTGTCCTGGGTCAACTACGTGGCCGACCCCGAGGAATGGTGCGTGATCCTGCGCACGGACAAGCTCTGGCGGGTGCTGTTCCCGGTCTTCCCCAAAACACAGGAGGAGATGAGCCAGGTGCTGTCCGACGCGCAGGTGCAGGCCCGGCTGCAGCATCTGCATGCCCGGGACGGCGCTTACGAGATCGGCCACCGCACCCTGTATCGGGTGCACCAGCGCGTGTCCGAAACCTATTTTTCCGGCCGCATCGCGCTGGCTGGCGATGCCTGCCACATCAACAATCCACTGGGCGGCATGGGCATGAACGGCGGCATTCATGACGCCTGGAACCTGGCCGGCAAGCTGTGCGAAATCATCCGCGACGGCGCCGACCATCTCGACCGCTTCGCGCACTATGACCGCCAGCGCCGTGAGCTGGCGGTGCGCTTCGTGCAGGAGCACACCATCAACAACAAGCAGCTGATGGAGTCCACCGACCCGGACATCCAGCGCCAGCGCCAGCAGATGCTGATGGACACGGCCGCCGACCCGGTACGGGCCCGGGCCTTCATCCGCGAGCGGGCGATGATCGACTGCCTGCGCGACAGCCTGGCCGTGGCATGAGGTGGCTGCTGCGCTGGCTGGGACGTGCCCTGGTCCTGATGCTTGTGCTGGTCGTCGGCTATGTCGGCTGGGCCAGTTGGGCCTGGCGGGACATTCCGGTCAGCACGCTGGAAAGCCGCTACGGTGGCCCTGATCTGGCCCGGGCCAGCATCGACGGAGTGACGATCCGCTACCGCTTGCAAGGCCGGGAGCCAGGCAGCGCGCCCGTTCTGGTGCTGATTCACAACCATTTTCTGGACATGGGCATGTGGGATGCCTGGGTCGCCGAGCTGTCCGCCGATTTCACCCTGCTGCGCTACGACCTGGCCGGCCACGGCCTGACCGGCCCCGATCCCGGCGGCATCTACACGGTGGCCCGCGACGTGGAGCTGCTGGCCGGCCTGCTCACGCATCTGCAGCTGGAGCAGGTCGGCCTGGTCGGCTCCAGCCTGGGCGGCAACATCGCCTTCAGCTTCGCCGCCCGCCACCCGGAGCGCACCCGCGCGCTGGTGCTGGTGAATTCCGGCGGCCTGAAGCGGAGCAACAGCCGCAGTGGCCGGCAGATGCCGGACTGGGCCGACGCCGTGTTCCCGCTGGTGCCCCCGGTCGCGCTGAAGCGTTTTCTGCGCTGGATGGCCGCCGACAAGAGCGCGGTCACTCCCGAACTGGAAAGCCGCTTCGTGGACCTGTTCCGCCGCGAGGGCAATCGCGCCGCCGAACTGGCCCGCCTGCGCCAGTACGAGACTGGCGACCCGGCTCCCCTGGTGGCCGCCATACGCGCACCGACGCTCATTCTGTGGGGCGAGGACAATCCGCAGCTGCCGGCGAGCCTGGCCCAGCGCTTCGCCGAGGCGCTCAGCAGCGCGCCGCAGGTCACGCTGCGGCTTTATCCCGGCGCCGGCCACCTGCTCCCGCTGGAACGGCCGCTGGCCAGCGCGCGCGAGACCCGCGCCTTCCTGCTGGAAGCCGTGGCGCGATGACGGCCCGACTGACGGCATTCGCACTCATCCTGGCGACGCTGGGGGCCTGCTCCAGCCCGATCGATCTGCCCCCGGCGCGCAGCTTGCAGACCAGCGCGGAGCAGCTGGCCGTTCTGCCCGGCTACCGGCCAGGCCCATACGCCCTCGACAGCTTTGCCGCCCAGGACTGGCCGACTTCGCCGCGCCCCTTGCGCCTGCGCATCCTGGCGGCGCGGGGCGCTGGACCCTATCCCCTGCTGCTGTTTTCCCACGGCTTTGCCTCCGACGAGGCCCAGTACGATGCTCTGCTGCGCCACTGGGCCAGCCACGGTTTCGTGATCATCGCGCCGGCACACCGGGACAGCGGCGGCACCATGCGCGCCATCCTGGCCAGCCTGCGTCTGGGCAAGATGGGACTGATTCGCTCGCGGGTGGAGGATATGCAGGCTGTCCTCGACCAGCTCCCCGCCCTGGCCGACATCGATCCCGCCCTGCCCGCGCGCATCGACGCGCAGCGTATCGCCATCGCCGGCCACTCCTTCGGCGCCTTCACCGCGCAGCAGTTCGCGGGCGCCCAGGCCATCGACCCGGACAGCGGCGAGCGCAGTGGCGCGGCCGATCCGCGGGTAAAGGCGGTGGTCGCGATCTCGCCGCCGGGCGAGATGTTCGGCCTGATCAATGCCCGCTCCTGGCGCGACATGAGATTGCCGGTGCTGGCCACCACCGGCACCTGGGACGTGGATGGCCGCTTCGTCACCGACTGGCGCCAGCATCGCCTGTCCTTCGACAGCGCGCCGCCGGGCGACAAGAGCCTGCTGGTCATCGAAGGCGCGGATCACTACTTCGGCAATCTGATCTGCCGTCTGCAACGGGAGGCGATACCGCAGCATGAGGCCTTGCAGCTGACCAATGCGGTGGCGGTGGATTTTCTGTCCCGCCACCTGCTCGGCACTGGCGGGAAGCGCACCGGAGAGCCTGCGCCGACACTGGAGGCGCTCACCGGAGGCTTCGCCCGCATCGAGCGTCGCTGAGGCTCAGCCGGCGCCGTAGCGCTGGGCCAGGCTCAGCAGCTCGGGAGCGCCCAGCAGTCGATTGATCTCGCCGAGTTCGATCATTCCCGGATGGCCGGCGGTGCTGCCCGTGGCCGTCAGATGTTTCAGCAGGGCCTGCGCCTGCGGCACGAACAGGTGCAGCAACGCCACCGGATACAGCGCGATGCGATAACCCAGGGCTTCCAGCCCCGCCGCATCGGCGACCGGGGAGCCGCCTCCCTCGACCAGGTTGTGGACCAGCGGCACCCTGCCGGCGAACTGCGCCGCGATCGCCTGCATCTGGGTCTGCTCGCGCGGGGCTTCGATGAACAGGACATCCGCGCCCGCCTCCAGATAACGCTCGGCCCGCTCCAAGGCATCCTCGAAGCCGTTGACGCCCAGTGCATCGGTGCGTGCGATGATCACCGTGTCAGCGTTCTGCCGGGCATCCAGCGCCGCATGAATCTTGCCGACCATCTCCGCCGTCTCCACCACCTGCTTGCCCGCCATGTGGCCGCAGCGCTTGGGCATGACCTGATCCTCCATCTGCAGGGCGGACGCGCCGGCCCGCTCGAACACGCGCACGGTGCGCGCCACATTCAGGGCATTGCCGAAGCCGGTATCGATGTCCACCGACAATGGCAGGCTGACCCGCTCGCGCAGGATCGCCACGGTCTCGGCGACCTCGCTCATGCCAATCAGACCCATGTCCGGCCGGCCGTAGCGGGAAAAGGCGATGCCGGCACCGGACACGAAGGCCATTTCGAATCCGGCCTGTTCGACCAGCAGGGCGCTGAGTCCATCGTGCACGCCGGGCGCCTTGAGGCAGGATGTACCGCGCAGCAGCTGACGCAGGGTCTTGGCGTGTGACATGAAGGACTCCGTAATTGTACTATTACTATATCAATATATGTTGGAGTGAGGCATGGGCGACAGCAGCGCCATCGCCCTGATCAGCGGCGCCAATCGCGGCATCGGCCTGGCCATCACGCGGCAGCTCGCCGCCAAGGGCCTGCACGTGGTCCTGGGCTGTCGCGATGCCCGGGCCGGGGACACCGCCGCCCGCGCATTGAGGGCCGAGGGCGCCAGCGCCGAGGCCCTGTGGCTGGATGTGGACGATGCGGACAGCCGCGCTGCCGCGGTGGCACAGATCGAGCAGCGCCATGGCCGCCTGGACGTGCTGATCAATAACGCGGGCGTTGCACTGGACAAGTGGGTGCCGGCCGCCGAACTGGACCTGGCGCGCCTGCGTGCGACCATGGAAACCAATGTCTACGCCCCCTTGCACCTGTGCCAGCTGGTGCTGCCCGGCATGCGCCAGCGCGGCCATGGGCGCATCGTCAACCTGTCCAGCGAGCTGGGCTCGCTGGCCGCGTGCCAGATGGGCAGCAGCGCTGCCTACCGCAGTTCCAAGACCTGCCTGAACATGCTCACCCGGCTGCTGGCCCTGGAATGCCGGGACCACCCCGACATCCTGATCAATGCCGCAGCGCCCGGCTGGGTGCGGACCGAACTGGGCGGCGACGACGCCCCGCGAAGCCCCGATGAAGGCGCGCGCACGCCGGTGTGGCTGGCCACCCTGCCGGCCGGCGGCCCCAGCGGCGGTTTCTTTCGCGATCAGGCCCCCTACCCCTGGTAACCATGGACAAGGTTTTCGTCAGTCGCCAGCTGCCCGGTGCCGCACTGCAGCGCCTGGGCCGCGCCACGAACATGCATTGCTGGCCCGGGGACGCGCCGCCGGACCGCGACAGCCTGCTCGCCGCGGTGGCGGATTGCCGCGGCCTGCTGTGCACCCTGAACGAACGCATCGATTCACAACTGCTGCAGGCCGCGCCGCAGCTCGCAGTGGTATCCAGCTGCTCGGTGGGTGTCGATCACGTCGATCTGGCGGCGCTGAACTCCCGCGGCGTGATCCTGGGTCACACCCCGCACGTGCTCACCGACGCCACCGCCGATCTGGCCTTTGCCCTGCTGCTTGCCGCCGCCCGGCGATTGCCGGAAGGCGAGCGCCACGTGCGCAGCGGCGCCTGGGCGGCGCAGCCGGGTTGGGATCCGTCCCTGCTGCTGGGCACCGACCTGCGCGGCCGCACCCTGGGCCTGCTCGGTCTGGGTCCGATTGGTCAGGCCATGGCCCGACGCGCGCAGGGCTTCGGCCTGCGGATCGTGGGCTGGACCCCTTCCGGCCGCGCGGTGGACGGGGTGGAAGCCGCGGACTTTGACGGGGTGCTGGAGCAGGCCGACTTTCTCAGCCTGCACCTCGCCCTGACCCCGCAGACCCGGCACATCATCGACGCCCGGGCGCTGGCCCGGCTGCGCCCCCATGCGATCCTGATCAACAGCGCCCGCGGCGGCCTGGTGGACGAAGCCGAGCTGGCTGCGGCGCTGCAGGCCGGACGGCTGGGCGGGGCCGCGCTGGACGTGTTCGAGCAGGAGCCGATCGCGTCCACGCATGCCCTGCTCCAATTGCCCGGTGTGGTGGTGGCGCCACACCTGGGCAGCGCCACCCGCGGCACCCGCGAGGCCATGGCCGAGCTGGCGGTGGACAACCTGCTTGCCGGCCTGCGCGGTGAGCCGCTGCCCGCCGCCTACCCCCTGCCGACGAGGAAGGACGCATGAACAGGACCCCGGACCGGCTGCCGGATGCGGTGAGCCGACATCTGCTCGGGCTGCGCCATGTCGGTATCGTGTGCGAGGACGCCGAAGCGCTGATCAAACGCCTGCAGGCCATCTTCGGCCTGGCCGATGGCGAGATCCTGCGCGTGCCCGAGCCGGGCACCCCGGCCGAGACCCGCTTCGCCTTCTTCAGCATCGGCGGCCTGCCCTACGAGGTCATCGAGCCGGTCTCGCCGCGCTTTCGCGAACTGCTGCTGGCCCGCCCGACCGGCATCAATCATGTCTGCTATCTGGTGGATGATCTGGATGCCGCGGTGGCCGCCATGCGCCGCGCCGGCGTGCGCCTGGGTCATGTCACCCCGGATGGCATTGTCGAGCTGCCGCGGCAGCGCATGGCCTACTTCCACCCGGAGGATACGGCCGGCCTGCTGATCGAGTTCGTGCAGGAGCGGGCGGCCACGTGAACACCCTGGCCGAGGGACACTACAGCTATCAGCTGCAAGGTCAGCGCCAGCCGGTCCACGAGCCCTGGCGCCTGCTCGCCGGCCCCGACGGCGGGCTGAGCCTGCTGGGCCGGCGGGAAGTGGGGAAAGACGCCCTGCTGGAGGTCGAGGCCAATTACAGGCGAGGCGGATGGCGCCAGGCGCGCATTCACTGGCGCGATGCACGGGTCCGGCGCACCGTGGATTACCGCCTCGGCGACGGTCAACTGCTGTGGCGACTGGACCAGGGCGAGGAACGCGCCTTGGCGCTACCCGAGGACGCCCTGCTGTTTCCGCTGCTGCGCGCCGCCACCGGCCCGCTGCTGTGGGCACTGCGCGATGCGCCACGCGCGCTGGTCCTGCCCTGCCTGCGTGATCCGTCCGACTCCGCCCGCTTCCTGCACCCCCTGCTTTCGCATCGTCGGGTCCGGCCACTGGACGGACAGCGACTGCTCTTCTGCGGCGGTGAGTATGGCGACACCGGTGCGGAGTACCGGCTGAATGACCTCGGCCTCGTCGAAGGCTATCGCTGGAACAGCCCGCAGGGTCTGTGGGATGTCCGCCTGGAAAAGCTGCGCACGGCAGGCGGCTTTCGCGGTTTCACCCAGGCGGCCGGCGACTGACTCAGGCCGGCCCGGCGCTGCGCAGGGAGCGCTCGGCCCCGGCCACGGCGCTGTAGTCATCCCACCAGGGCGGGAAGCGCATCGCCCAGGTCGACAGCAGCAGGGCCAGGGCCTGCAGCAGCACGAACAGGCCGGCATTGCCGAACAAGGCCATGTGCACCAGACAGACCACTAGGTTCGGGGTGTGGGCCAGCAGCACCTTGCGTCCGTTCCACTCACTGTAGTTGTGCGGCGGCGAGACCTGGATGTCCCAGAAATAGCGGTGCCACAAGCCCTGGAAGGCGCCGATCAGCAGATAGCCCCCCAGCGCAGTGGACCAGGGGCCCGGCGCCAGGCGGGCGACCAGCAACCACAGGGACAGGAACAGCAAGCCCTGCGACAGCCCCCACAGGCTGCCGTACAGCAGCAGCGTGGGCACATGCCGGCGACGGCCATCGGTGAAGGTTCCGCGCGGCCAGATCAGGCCGTAGCCGACCAGAATCACCGTCAGGGCCAGCAGGCTCAGCGCCAGCCAGGCCGGATTGTCGAACTGGCCGGGGCGGACCAGCGGCTGCCCCAGCACCATCTCCAGCGCCCCCGAGCTCGCAGCCAGCACGCCGACCAGACTGAAACAGATGCCGGCGCGCAACCAGGCCAGGCGCGGGCTGTAGCGCCCGGCGGCCACGGCGTGGCGTCGTTTCCGGTAGAGCACGGCCAGCGCCAGGGCAATGGCCGCACAGCAGCCTGAGAACAGCAGCACCGGTGATCCAAGCGGCATCAGGGCCCAGCCGGCTCGAAGCGATAGATCTTCAGAAAGCCCGGCGGCAGGCTGTAGCCACCATCAATGCTGTTGTGCTTGGCCGCGACGATTTCCTGCCGGCCATCGCCATCCACATCGGCGACCACGGCCATCGCAATCATCTTCTCGCCTTCGACCACAATCTCCTGATCGAAACCACCGTCGGGGCGCTGGCGCAGGGCGAACAGCTTGTCGTTGCCGTCACCGGGCACCGCGATATCCAGCAGGCCGTTGCCGTCCAGATCGCCGATGCTGAAGATGCCGGGCGTGCCCTGGCTCGGCGGGCTGCCAGCCAGGTTTACGCGAAAGTCCTGTGACAGCACGTGGCGCGGCCACTGATCCACCGCGCGGGGATTGTCCGGAAACTCGAAACGGTAGATGCCGGGCAGGATGCGCTGACCCTGCTCATCGGTCATGCGCTGGTCGTCCTGGTGATTGTGCGAACCCACGATCAGGTCCAGCCGGCCGTCATGATCCAGATCGACGATCTCCATGTGGTAGCCCAGGCCAATGGTCGAGTCGATGCCGTGGCTGGCCCACTCTCCGGCATAGTCGTTGCCTGGCGCCGGCGCCTCAAGCTGCTCCAGCCACAGCACCGAGGCAACCGCCGGCGGACCGAAGAACTGGGTCAGCAGGATGTCCTGATCGCCGTCGCGATCCACGTCATGCAGCTTGATGAAGACCCCGCCGACACCTTGGGCGATCACCTGGTAGGCGAACTCGCCCCCACCCAGGTTGCGGTGCCACTCCACGCGCAGCTTCTCGTTGCCGTCGGGACTGCCCAGGGGATTGCCCGGATTGTTCACCAGATCCTGGGTCTGGGCCGAGGTCGTCACGATGTCGATCAGGCCGTCGCCATCCAGATCGGTCTGCGCCGCCTCATGCCAGAAATAGCCGGTCTGATAGCGGGTGGTTTCGGGCGCGAACTGCAGGCGCTCGGTGAAATCCGGCCCGCGCAGCCAGAACTGGGCGCCACCCAGGGTGGTCAGGAAACCGGTCTGGACCAGGATGTCCTTGACCCCGTCGCCATCGATATCCATCACCTGAGGGGTGTTGATGAAGGGATGGCCATCGACATCGGTGGTGCTGATCAGCACCTCCTCGTCCCAGGGGCCTTCCAGGCCGTGCGCGCTGCGGAAGATGCGGAGCGCGCCGCGCGACAGCGGCGAAGGCGGCCCCGGGGGCGACTGCTCGATCAGGGTGGACAGGATGATCTCGCGCCGGCCATCCCCATCCAGATCATCCACCGCCAGAAACGCCGCCGACTGCTGCGGGTCCTTGACCGTGAAGGCCTGGTAGCTGCCGGCCACCAGGGCACGCGACGACGCGGCATTGTCCGCGGTGCCGCAGCCTCCGATCAGGCCGGCACCGAGCAGCAGGGCGAGAGCGGGCCGGGCGCGCATCAGAAGTTGTACTTCAGGCTGGCGCCCCAGGTCCGGCGCGGCCCCTTGCCGACCAGATACTGGTTGAACACGCCGAGCACGAAGGCATTGGCCGGGTAATCCTCATCCGTGATGTTCTTGCCCCAGCCGATGACCTCCCAGGTTTCATCGGGACTGCCGACACTGAAGGACAGATTGGTCAGCAGACGATCCGGCACCCAGCCCAGATTCAGCGGGGTCAGGTACTGCTTCGACTGGTAGTGGCTTTCCAGCCGCGCGTTGAGATACCAGCCGCTGATGTCGGTCAGGTAGTTGAGACCCAGCGAGCCCTGGATGCGCGAGGTGCGCGCCAGCTGATTGCCGCCCACCGAACCATCCGCCGGACAGGTCACCCCGTCGCAATGGAAGGCGCCCGTATCCTGCACCCCGCCGGAGTAGATGACGTCATCATCATAGGTGGGGTCGTTGAAGGTGAAGCCCAGGTCGGCGGAAAAGCCCAGCGGCATGACCAGCCGGGATTCCAGTTCGAAGCCGATGCTGCTTGCGCCACCGATGTTGGTGATGATGTCCGAGGTCGAGAGCCCGGCCACGGTCGGCGGCACGCCGCCCTGCAGGCCACGCCAGTCGATGTAGTAGAGGGCGCCGTTCAGGGTCAGCGCACGACCGAGAAAGCGGTTCTTGGAACCGATTTCGTAGGTCCAGTTCTCGGCTTCCTCGTAGTCCAGGTCATTCGGATCATCCGCGTTGTTGAAGCCACCGGCCTTCACGCCCTTGGCCACCGAGGCGTACAGCATGCTCTCCTGTGCGAACTGCCAGTTCACGATCGCGCGCGGAGTGAAATAGGTGTAGCTCTTGTCGTCATACGGCACCACCAGCGCGCTTTCCAGGGTATTGGCGAAGGGCAGCACCGGATCCTGCGGCGGGTTGTAGGTGATCGATTCCTGAAAACCGAGCATGAAGGAGTCGGTGAAGCGGGTGACCGACTTGTCCTCGATCGAGAAGCGGCCTTCCAGGGTGCCTTCCAGCGTGTCGGTGAAGTCGTAGGTGGCCGAGGCGAAAACGGCAGTGATGGAATCCTTGAAGGCGGTCCACTCGCCGCGCAGGCGGCCGCCGTGCTGGCGCAGCACCTGATCGTAGGCCGGCGCCACCGTCAGGGTGGTGTTCTGCGCCACGCTGTTGGGATGGGACAGCGGCTTGTTGCAGTTGGCGATGTTTTCCTCGCTGTCCGCGTTGCACAGATCATTGATGAACAGCGCGGTCCACTCCGCATCTTCGACCACCGAATAGTAGAAGCCGGAACTGGTGCGCAGGCGCGGCATCAGCTCCCAGTCGAGGCGGAACTCATGGGAGAAGGATTTCAGCTCGGAGTTCGGCCGCGAACTGGCCGTGTTGACGAACTGGTAGGCGGCGGGATTTTCCGGATCCAGCGAATAGATCGTGGCATCGGTCAGGATGCCCCGGCCGGCCAGCGGATCCTCATCACTGGTGCCGCCATCGGTATAGGAATTGTGGGTGGCCTGGCCGTACAGGTAGTACAGGGTCATGCTGTCGAACAGGTCGTACTCGGTGGCGAAGGTCACCACGCTGGTCTCGCCGCGGAAACCGACCGCACGCGGATCGACCACGATACCGTCCACCGTGCGCGGCGCCGCATCGGAGGCATAGTTCGGCAGTTCCCCACACCACAGGGTGTAACCGGTGCGCTGATGGGTGGGGCTGGGCACGCCGATATCCGGCACCGTGGCGGTGTTGCAGTTCAGATCGTTCTGGGATTCGTAGCGCAGACCGAAGCGGGAGGCATTGACCCCGGAGATGCCGTAACCGGCACCGGTCTCATGGGTCAGTTCGGAACGGTAGTAGCTGGTACGGGTGCGCAGACCATGCATGGGCTCGAAGGCCAGCGAAGCGCTGTAGGTGGCGTCATTGTGGCCGCCCAGCATGCCGCGCACGTTGTCACCCACCGGATCCGCATTGGCGACCGGGTGGTTGTTGCGGGTGTGGCCGTCATAGCGGGAGAAGCCGGCGCTGAACTTGCCATAGAGACCATAGTTGTCGTCCAGCGGTCCGCTCATGCTGATGCGGTACTGCTCGCGGCTGTTGTCGCCAAGGGTGGCCATCAGGTAGCCACCCGGCTCGGCATCCGGACGCAAGGTGATGTAGTTGACCGCGCCGGCGAAGGCATTGCGGCCATACAGGGCATTTTGCGGGCCCTTCACCACTTCCACCCGCTCCATGTCGATCATGCCCAGATCCAGCATGCTCTGCCGCTGCAGGTAGACCCCGTCGATAAAGAAGGACACGTTCTGGATGCGCGAAGTGGTGAACTGCTGGGCCAGGCCACGGATCACCGCATTGCCGTGAGCGCCGCCGGACTGGAAGGCTTCGAAGGTGAAGCCCGGGGTGGCCGCCGCAATGTCATCCAGTCCCGAGATGCCACGCTGCTGCAGCTCCGCCGCATTGAAGGGAGTGACCGACAGCGGCGCCTGCTGCAGGCTTTCCTGGCGCTTGCGCGCGGTGACCACGATTTCTTCCAGCAGGGCCGGCTTGGTCGAAGTGGCGGGCTTCTTCTTCGGCTGCGCGGTGGGGACCGATTCGGCGGGCAGTTGCACCACGGGCATGGTCTGGTCCTGCGCCTCCGCGGTGTCGACCGGTTCATCGGTATTCGCCGACGCCCCGGGCTCGTCACCAGCTTCCCCGGACGCCTCGCCACTGGCGGTTGGCCCGAATATTGCTATCCAATCCACATCCTCGTCCTGCCCGAAAGCGGACAACGGCAATATTGCGGCCAAGCACACCGCAAAACTCTTCAGGGCACCAAGCCCCCGGCACATCGACATCGAGCTAACTCCTGTGCGAGCTCCCAGGTCCTCCGGTTGCCCACTGACCCATAACGGTTCAGCACGGCAAGCGGTTGCGTTTTTCCCACGCCGGATCATCTCTCTGACTGGAGATGTATTGATATAAAGTACTATTATTATGTCATTTATACAAACCCTTCAAACGGCGTGGACAAATACTCCCCAGCGGTTGCACTTTTCGACTACTTTCCGGTCCTGATCGGCGGCGCCGCTCTGCTGCTGCTGGCCCGCGGCATCGGTGCGCGCCACCGCCAATGGGCCCCTGCGGCCTGGCTTGCCGCCCTGCTCGTCATGCTTGGCGGACTGTGCAAGGCCAGCTGGAAACTGCTGATCGCCGTCGCGGAACTGCCACTGGACTGGCTGGAGAATCTGCTCTTCATCCTGCTGGCGCCCGGTTTCCTGATCATGCTGATCTGCCTGCGCCAGGCCGCCCGCGCCTGGCGCAAAGGCGTCCGTCCCGACGACGCACAGGCTGCGCGCCTGCCCCTGCTGATCGGCCTGCCCCTGATACTGGGCGGCGCATTGACACTGGCTGTGGTGTCCGCGGACAGCCGCCTGTGGTTCTTCTGGCTGCTGGGCGTGACCACAATCCTCAACATCGCCATGCTGATCGAAGCCGGACGTCTGTCGCACTGGGCCGGGCTGGGTGTCGGCGTCATCATCGGCCTGCTGCTGAACTTCCTCGCCACCCTGGCGCTGAGCGGGCTGGCGCGCCTGCCGGCCGGCGAGGCCACCGCCTGGATCCAGCAGAGCGTGAATCTGCTGGCCCAATCTGCTTTGCTGTATGCCTGCTGGCGGCTGGCCGCCGCCATGCGGGAATCTACCGAGGACACCGCATGAACTATTCCGTCATTCTTCTGGGCCTCGCCGCCTGTCTCCTGCCGGTCGCGGCCACCGCCGTCCAGGTGGGCGACGAGTTGCCGGCCTTTGAACTCAGCGACCAGCACGGCAAGCAACACCAGCTGGGCGATACGGTGCGCCGCATTTACGCCAACGACAGCCGCTCGGCGGACAAGCTGATGAAACAGGCGCTGGAGGAACTGAAGCAGGCCGCCCTGGACAACCAGCAGGCCATCGCGGTGGCGGACGTCAGCGCCGCGCCGGGCTTCGTCAAACGCATCATCCGTTCCAGCCTGAAGGATCGGGACTACATCACCTGGATGGATACCAAGGGCAGCACCGGCAAGTTTCTGCCCTACCGCGAGGACCGCGTTTCAGTGATCGAACTGGATCAGCGACGCATCACCGCGATCCGTTATGTGAGTTCGCTGAATGAACTGCGCGCGGAACTGACGCAGCTGCCGCCGTCAGCGCCGCCCTCGCCGGCCCCGGATGCCAGCGCGCCGGATACGAACGACAACGCCGACGCCCCACAGGAGTAAGAGCATGGAACAGTCCGACAAGACCGCCCGGCAGATCTGGGCCGAGGTCAAGGCCAACCCGAATCGCGCCCGTTTCGGTTACGGGCGCAAGGCGGCCCTGGTCAACATCGACCTGCAGAAGGCCTATACCGCGGTCGGCCAGTTCAAGACAGCCTACGAAACCGACCCGCGCCAGATCGAGTACGTGAACGCCCTGGCCCAGCGTTGCCGGGCTCTGGGCTGGCCGGTGGTCTGGACCCATGTCGCCTATCTGGAGTCGGCCGAGGATGCCGGCGTCTGGGGCACCCGCACGGACACGCCGGATTCATTGCAGAACATCAAGTACGGCTCGCCCCGCTCGGAATTCGACGAGCGCTGCGAGATCGCCAGCAACGACGTCATCTATACCAAGCGCATGCCCTCGCCCTTTTTCGAGACCCCGTTGCAGTCTCTGCTGGTCTGGCATCAGGTCGACACCGTGATCCTCACCGGCGGTTCGACGTCCGGCTGTGTGCGCGCCGGCGCGGTGGATTCGCTGTCACGCGGCTATCGCACCATCGTTCCCGAGCAGTGCGTGGCGGACAAGCACGAGTCCTACCATTTCGCCAACCTGACGGATCTGATGCTCAAGTACGCCGACGTGGTCGACGTGAACGAGACGCTGGGCTGGCTGGATGAGTGCCTGGGCGATGCATCCTGACCGCTGCAGATCGCAGCAAGGACAGGCGCCTGCCGTGACGCGCGGGATTGGCACCCGCAGCCTTTCGGGAGTGCAAGTTGCTCCGTCGTGCGGAGGAGCACCGGAGCGCAGGCGGCAAGGCCACCCGAAGCCGTCGCCCCAACGGGACAGCACGGCGCAATCGAAGCCCACGGCGCCGGGCCCTGGGGTAGCCGAGCACCGCGCGCACGCAGCAGGACGGGGCGGCTTGCGCTCCGCACTCGGCGGCATCGGGGCGCACCAGGCCCTGAAAGCGTCGAGCCTGGCAGCGTGGCCGCGAGCGGCATTGACCTGCTCTGTACACGCGGTGCTCGGCACCGGCAAGCCCAACAGTGGTGCTCTCCACACGCCCCCTCAGGGATTCATGGCACCCCTGCGTTCGATCAGCTCCATGTGCCTGCGCTCCGGTGCTCCGGCGCAGCTCAATACCACTCACGGCCTTCACCGCCGTGGGCCCGACTTCAGGGGACCCGCATGAAAGAAGATCCCGGTCTGTACGACTACTGGCCCTACGCCGAACGTCCCAGAATCACCTGGCCGAACGGGGCCCGCCTGGCCTTCTGGGTGGCGCCCAATATCGAGTTTTACGAACTCGACCCGCCCGCCAACCCGCAGCGCAAGCCGTGGCCGACGCCCAGCCCCAGCGTGCCGGGTTACTCGATCCGGGACTATGGCAACCGGGTCGGGCACATGCGGCAGATGAAACTGCTGGACAAGTACGGCATCCGTGGCTCGATCTCGCTGTCCGCCGCGCTGTGCGAGCATCATCCGGAGATCATCGCCCTGTGCGCCGAACGCGACTGGGAGTTCTTCTCGCATGGCATCTACAACACCCGCTACACCTACGGCCTGAGCGAGGACGAGGAGCGCGGGATGATCCTGGACGCGATGGACACGATCGAGCGGCACAGCGGCCAGCGCCCGGTCGGTTATCTGGCGCCGGCGCTGTCGCATTCGGAACGGACCGTGGATCTGTTCGCCGAGGCCGGCGGCCTCTACACCTGCGACCTGTTCCACGATGACCAGCCCACCCCGCTGACCCTGCGCAGCGGCAAGGCCTTCGTCTCCGTGCCCTATTCACTGGAGATGAACGACACCATCGCCTACGTGGTGAACAGGGTGCAGCCGCGTGACTACGGCCGCATGCTGAAGGACTGCTTCGACCGCCTCTACGCCGAGGGCGCCACGTCGGGCACGGTCATGTGCATACCGACACACAATTATCAGGTGAGCTGCCCGCACCGGCTCAAGGCCTTCGAGGAGGCGCTGGAATACATCACGGGTCACAGCGATGTCTGGGTCACCACCGGCCGGGAGATCGCCGAGCACTATCTCGCCCACCATTACGACAGCGCCTGCCAGGCGATCGCGCAGGTGAACGCATGAACCCGCTGCTCGACTACCCGATGCGCCGCCACGGCATGGACCACGACCGCTACGACTGGTCCATGCTCAGCGACAGGCCGGCGGTACGCTGGCCTGAGGACAAACCGCTGGCCCTGTGGGTCAACCTGAACCTGCAGTTCTTCCCGCTCAATCCGCAGGGCCAACCGATCAAGCTGGCGGGCAACATGAGCATGCCCTACCCGGACCTGCGTCATTACAGCCTGCGCGACTACGGCAACCGGGTCGGCATCTTCCGTGTCCTGCAGGCCCTGGACCGCCACGACATCCGCGCGACGGTGGCGGTCAACGGCCGCCTGGCCGAGCGCTACCCCGCCCTGCTGGAGGCCATCCTGAAGCGGGGCGACGAGATCATCGGCCACTCCTGGAGCATGGACACGGCCCATGCCGGCGGCCTGCCCGAGGAGGCCGAGGCCGAACTGGTGCAGCGCTCGCTGCAGGGTCTGCGCGAGCGCAGCGGACAGCCGGTGCGGGGCTGGCTGTCGCCGGGTAAGCAGCAGAGCGCGCAGACACCGGAACTGCTCAGGGCCGCCGGTATCGAGTACTGCTGTGACTGGGTCAACGACGACATGCCCTATCGCTTCCGCACCGCGCATGGGCCGCTGTGGAACATGCCGCTGTCCACCGAGCTGGAGGACCGTTTCGTGCTGATGGACAACCTGCACCCGGCCTGGTCCTGGGCCGAGCAGGTCGCCGACGCCAGCGA
>JBFKIN010000009.1:0-22634 GCA_041632255.1 Oceanococcus sp.
GCAGGGCGAAATCTGCCCCGATATCCCGGCGGCCATGTGGCAGCACCTTGATGGATCCCCGGTGTTCTGTCGCCTGAGCTCCCACGCCTGTGCGATCAGCGTGGCAGAGGCCTTGCTCAAGACCGGCGCCCGCCTGCATCTCGTTGCGCCCCTCGAGCCTGCCCAGTTCGAGGCCGCCCTGCGGGACGCCGGCGAAACCGGCCTGGCGCGCCGGGCCAGGGTGCTTCTCCAGCGTTGCGAACTGGTCACTCCCCTGCGGGGTTTTCTTGACGACGAGCCCGGCTGGCGTCTGCGCCAGCAGCAGCGCCAGGCCCACGGCATGGCCCGGATCACCGCCGGCCGCTTCGCCTCCGGCGTCCGCGCGCTGGATCTCACAACGCAGGGCTGGCGAATGGGGGAAGGCAACTCCCCCCCGGAACTGTTTCAGCCCTCGCCGCAGCGGCGCATGCTCGGCCTCGTTTTCAGCGACATGGTCGGATTCGCCAAGCTGAATGACGTCGAAATCCATCAATACTGGACGCAGGTCCTGCCGGAGATCGTGCGCGCGATCCAGCCCTTCGCCAGCGGGATTCTGCTCCGCCGGACCTGGGGCGATGCCATTCACATCGCCACCACCGACGCCCTGACGGCCGCACAGATCTGTCTCGCCATGCTTGATCAGGTGCAGCAATTGCGCCCCCGACTGGCGGGCCGACTGGCTCAGCTCGAACTGCGGATTGGCGCCCATTTCGCACCGGCCTTCGCCAATGTGGACGCGCTGGAGGAGCGCGCGACCTTCTTTGGGAGCCAGCTGTCCTTCGCCGCCCGGGTGGAACCGGTCACCCCGCCAGGCACGACCTTCATCAGTGAATCACTGTGCGCGGAGCTGGAACTCGAGGCGCCAGGGCGATTTCGCACGGAATACGTGGGCGAAATGGCGCTGGCGAAACGCTATGGCAGCTTTCGCCTGTACAACCTGGTTCCGCGGTCGGCACGCTGAGGATCCGGGCTTGCCCGGGCCGGCAGACCAACCGGAGCCGCCGGCACACGGCCCGCAACGAGACTGCAAAACCTGCCTTGTGCGCAGGCAGCAGGCTCAGTCCGCTGCCCGGGTGCGGCTCTGCGCTTGCGGATCCGATTCCAGCAAGGTCTCAAACTGTGCGACGGGTTGCGGCCGATGCAGCAGATAACCCTGGAACTGGTCGCAGCCAAGCTCTGCCAGGGCATCCAGTTGTTCCTGCTTCTCGATGCCCTCGGACACCGTCGTCAGCCGCAGGCCTCGCGCCAGCGCGACAATCGCGGCGCACAGGCTGCGTTGTGATTCATCCGTATCGACATCGCGAACAAAGGCGGCGTCGATCTTGACCTTGTCGACCTTGAATTTCTGCAGATACGACAGGGACGAATAGCCTGTGCCGAAATCGTCCAGTGAGACGCAGTGACCCAGGTCCTGAATGGACTGCAAGCAGGCCTGCACCTCTTCCAGCTCGCGAGCGAGCGCGGTTTCCGTGATCTCGACTTCGATCATGGACGGCTCGATGCCGCTGCCGCGCACTTCGGTTTCAAGGATGTCGATGATCTCACCGCTGCCGAAACTGCGCACCGATGCATTGACCGCGACCGGCACCGCCCGCAGCCCGCGCTGCTGCCAGTCAGCAATCTGGCTGGCGACGCGCTGGAACATCCATCGATCCAGTTCGGAAATCAATCCGGATTCCTCGGCCAGCGGCACGAAGATGGCTGGCGAAATCGCTCCCCTCTCGACATGACTCCAGCGGCAGAGTGCTTCCGCACCAACCAGTCGTCCGTCGGCGTCAAACTTGCCCTGCAGATGCAGATCCAGTTCGCGATTGGCGATCGCCAGGCGCAACTCCGCCTCGAGTTGCAGCCGGTCGCGGGCGCGCTCGGTCATGGACGCCTCGTAATGAATCAGGCGATCCTGCTCCTGCCGGGCCGCATAGCCCGCCGCTGTCCGGGCGAAACGCATGAGTGCCTTCGCATCCATGACGTCATCGGGGAAACTCGCCATGCCGACGTAAGGCGACACCTGCAGCCGGTGATCGTCGATGTCGACCGTCTCACCCACCGCCGTGGCCATTGACCGGGCCAGCATCAGGGCATCCTGCTCGCCCGGAGCCGACTGGCAGAAAGCAATGAAGGACCGTTCCCCGACCCGGGCCAGTTCGCGGCGGCTGCCGGATTCACTGCCGCTGAACAGCATGCGCGAGGCCCGCGCGGCCAGGGCGCCGATCAGGCGTTCACCCATGGCCTGGCCGAGCAGGTCGCGCACCGCCCGGAACTGTCCCAGATAGAGACAGAACACATCGACCCGCTCGCCCTTTTCCCCGGCCTGCCGAATGGACTCAGCCAGCCGGATTTCAAACAACTCCGCATTCGGCAGACCGGTGACCCTGTCATAAAACGCCAGCTGGTTGATCCGCGAGTCCCGCTCCAGTTCGTGCATGCGCCAGCGAAAGCCCAGGACAACCAGACCAAGGCCCAGCGCGGCGTAGGCGGCGTAAGCCCAGCCCGTGGCCCATGGAGCGGGCTTGACATGCAGGGCGACCGACAGCGCCTCCGGCGTCCAGATTCCATCCGCATTGGCGGCGCGCACCCGGAACACGTAGTGACCCGGATCCAGATTGGTGTAGGTACTCCGACGATGATGCGCGGGCTCACTCCAGTTGCGGTCAAAGCCGTCCAGCATCACGGAGTAGCGGTTGCGGGAGGGCGCGGCAAAATCCAGGGCCGCGTATTCGAATGTCAGGACATCCTGATCGTGCTTGAGCGTGAGATCACGCAGCTGTTCATACGGCTGTCCGAGGTCTGCCGGCTCATTGAACAGTTCAAAGCCCGTCAGGACCAGCTGGGGCGGTAGAGATGACGAGAGCACTTCCGCCGGATCAAACTGGTTGTAACCGCCCAGACTGCCGAACGCCAGACGACCATCAGCCCCTCGGTGGTGGGCCCCGAAATTGAACTCGCTGGCGACCAGCCCGTGCTCGGGATGAAAAACCTCGATCTCCCAGGACTTCGGATCCAGGCGCATCAGACCATTGTTGCTCGACAACCACAGATGCCCCTGTTCGTCCGACTGGATGCCGTTGATCACGTTGCTCGACAGGCCATCTGCCGTGGTCAGCGACTGGAAACGGCCGGCGGCCTGATCAGCGGGCGCGAGCCGGGCCAGACCGCCCCCGGCGGTTCCAACCCAGAGCGTGCCGTCCGGCTGGACGAACAGACTGAAGATCGTATCCGACCCCAGGCTCTGGGGATCATCCGCGCTGTAACGGAAATGCTGAAAGACCCCGCTTTCGGGATCCAGAACATTCAGGCCGCCACCGTCAGTCCCGATCCAGAGGCGCCCATCGACGCCCTGCGCAATCGCGGTGGCCCGATCGCCGCTGAGCTGCCGCGGATCACCCTGACCGGCGGCGAATCGGGTCACCGTCAGATTCCGGGGGTCGATGCGCGCCAGCCCGCCGCCGAAGGTTCCGGCCCATATGACGCCATCGCGATCCTCGAACAGGCACATGATGCCGTCCGCCCCGAGGGTGGCGGTATCGGCCGGGTCGTGCCGCAGGCGATCCAGTTCCGCCTCACCCGGCCGGTAGCGCAAGAGCCCACCGCCCATCGTGCCAATCCAGAGCGCCTCCGAACTGTCGAGGAGCAGGCTGGACACCGGCTCGGGCCCGAGTTCCGGGTAGCCTTGCGCAGCTGTGAAACGGTCGATCACCTGTCCATCGGCATCCACCCGCATCAGGCCGGCGCCCACGACAGCTGCCCAGGTCCCCCCTTTCACGGCATCGGCGAAGGCGAATACCCAACCGCCTCTCATCTCCGAAGGTGCATGCGCACCAAGACTCCAGCTTCGGGGGTTCCACCGACTGACACCACCGGCCCTGGTACCCACCCAGAGGATACCGCTGCGATCTTCCGCCAGGGACATCAATCGGTTGTCGTTGAGGCTGAATTTCCGGTCCGGCTCGTGCAGATAACGCCGGAACCCGCCGGCGGTTTCCTGATACAGATTCAATCCTCCCGCCGTGGCTACCCAGATGCGTCCGGCTCCATCCTCCAGAATCGCCCGGACCTCATCCGAACTCAGGCTTGTGACATCGGCATCGTCGTGGCGCAGGGCCAGGAACTGTTCTTCCCGCCGCAGCCAGAGACCCTGCTCGAAGGTGCCGACCCACAGCCTGCCCCGGCTGTCCTCCATGACACTCGAGACCTCTGCACTCTGTGGCAGGTCAAGGCGCTCCAGCGACCCATCGTCGAGATGCAGGCGATCCAAACCGGCATCGGTCCCGACCCACAGTGCATCGGCCCCGGACAAGGCCAGGCTTGTCGCCACATCGCTGCCCAGGCCAGCGCGTTCGCGATGCTCCCTCAACAGGCG
The DNA here is from genome assembly GCA_041632255.1 of Oceanococcus sp. Classification (GTDB taxonomy): domain Bacteria; phylum Pseudomonadota; class Gammaproteobacteria; order Nevskiales; family Oceanococcaceae; genus Oceanococcus. The sequence goes on from JBFKIN010000009.1 coordinate 4,379, forward strand.
GCCCTGCGCATCCAGTTCCAGAACCCCTGCCCCCCGGGTCGCCACGAAGACGCGGCCGTCGTCCGTGCGCAGCACGTCGCGCGCGAGACGTCTGGCAGGTTCCTCGTCCAAAAGAGCCGCAGGCAATACGGTTTCGAACCGATCGCTTGCGCGGTGCCAGCGGATGACGCCCGCGCCATCGCTGGCCAGCCACAGATCGCCCTGCTCGTCTTCGGCAATCGCCCAGAGAAAGTCGGACTCCAGGGCGTGCGGGTCACTCCGATTGCGCAGATAGCTGCGGATCTGATAGCCGTCAAAGCGGTTCAGACCGTTTTCCGTGGCGAGCCAGATGAAACCGGTCGAGTCCTGATAAGTGGCGTTGACGGTACTCTGGGACAGGCCATCACGTTGCGTGAGCGCCTCGAAAATCATGCGCTCCGACGCGGCGGCGGGCATCGCCACGGCGGCGCTCATGACCACGCAAAAGATGCCGGCCCCCAGCGATTTCAATGCAGTATTCACGCGCCTTGGCAACGTGCGCAGATCGAGCAACTTCGCCCCCCTTTGAGCGCCTCCCGGACCGGGAAATCCCGAGCCTGTCAGTTTACACGCTGATCCCACGGTAGCCAGCGGGCAGCGGTCTAGGCTCGGGCGGCACGCGACCCGACCCGGGCGCCGCCGGCTGGGCAGGACTTGTTTGCCGACCATCCATCAAACTCGGGCCCCGTCCCAGCCTGTCGTCACCTGCAGGCCGCATCCCGCGTCCCGCATTGCAATTTGCAATGCAGAATGACCTCAAGGCCGATTCAAGCATGCCAGAAAACTTGTCATGTATCTGTTTTTTATCGCTTTTACTGCACGGCACGCAAACTGCTTTATCTAGATCGAACTTTATCGGAGCATCCCACGATGCGCATCGCGATCTACACCCTGAGCCTGAGCACCCTCGCCTGGATTGGCCTGGGTTCCCAATCTTCCAATGAGCTTTCCGACACCAGCAGTCCGGCTGAACAGGGCCAGTTCATCGTCCAGGCAGCCTCTGCCGCAGAGGCGCGTGAGCTGGTCCGGGCATCGGGCGGCCAGATCAGCCTTGAACTGCCCATCATCGACGGCGTGAGCGCCAGTTTGTCGGCGGCACAGGCCGAGAGCCTCAAGCCTCAGGCCCGGGTGACCGCCGACGGTCAGCTGGAAAGCACCGCCCGCAAGAATGATCGGAAGACGCAAAGCTCCGGCTCCGGGACAACCAGCACAGGCGGTCTTGATGACGGTGGAGAGACCGTGATCACCGACTCCACCAACAGCGGCAACGGTAACGCCAGCTTGGCGGCCTATACCGCTTATACCGATTGGGTCAATGCGGACGCACTCCATGCGCAGGGCATCCTCGGCACCGGCATTGGCGTGGCCGTGATCGATACCGGCGTGCAGGATGATCCGAATCTGATCCACGGCCCCAGTGCCAGCGCCCGACTCGTGCATGCCAAACCACGGCCGCTGGACCAGAAATTGTGGGACCCGAACGGCCATGGCACCCATGTGGCCAGTGTGATCGCCAGCTCCAACTACTCGGACCAGAGCGGCTACGAAGGCGTGGCACCGGACGTCACGCTGCTGGACGTACGCTCTCTGGACAACCACGGCGCAGGCACCTACTCCGCGGCTATCGCGGCCGTGCAGTGGGTGTTGGACCATCGCGAAGAGTTCAACATTCGCGTGATCAATCTGTCGCTGAGTGCGCCACCCAGCTCCTGGTACTGGGAAGATCCCTTCAATCAGGCGGTGATGGCCGCCTGGCAGGCCGGCATTGTGGTCGTCGCGGCGGCTGGCAATAGCGGCCCGGACCCCATGACCATCGGTGTCCCGGGCAACCTGCCTTACATCATCACGGTCGGTTCGGCCGACGACAACGGCACGCCGCAGGATCTCACCGACGACTTCCTGTCGGAATTTTCCAGCGCTGGCCCGACCTTCGAAGGCTTCGTCAAGCCCGATTTCGTGGCGCCCGGCGCACGCATCGTCGGCCTGATGAATCAGGGTCAGCACCTGGCACGCGTCTACAACGAGTACCTGGCCGTGGATCAGAAGCATTTCCAGATGTCCGGCACCTCCCAGGCGACCGGCGTGGTCAGCGGCATCGTGGCCCTGATGCTGCAGGCTGACCCGAGCCTGACTCCCGATGACGTCAAGTGCCGGCTGAGCGCGACTGCGCGTTCCGCCATGAACACCGCCACCGGCGAAAACCTTTACTCGGTGCTGCAACAGGGCGCCGGTCTGGTGGATGCCTACGCGGCCGTCTACGCCTCGGAACGAGGCTGCGCCAATGCCGGCCTGGACATCGACGCGGACCTGAATGGCACGCAGCATTTCTCCGGCCCCGTGGTCGAGGATGAGGATGGCCGCTTCGTGATCATTGGCGACGACGGCCAGAGCACGTCACTGAACGGCGAAGCCTATCTGTGGAGCCGCGCTTACCTGTGGAGCCGCGCCTACCTCTGGAGCCGTGCCTACCTGTGGAGCCGTGCCTACCTGTGGAGCCGTGCCTATCTCTGGAGCCGCGCCCTGCCCTGGGAAGGCGAAGCACTGGAAGTGGAAGTGGATGACGGCAGGCTCGTCTACGACACGGACATAGGCTCCAATCCGTGGGTCGACCCCTCGCCGTTGCGACCGGCGGACTGGCAGTAGACCGCAGTTCCGCGACATCCATGACACGACCCGGCAGCTGCCGGGTCGTTTTTTATTCCGCTCATGCGTAGCCAATGCGGCGGAAGCCTGGCACGTCGTGCACGGCAAGCTTCACCTCCAGTCCTGCGGGCCCGCTCACCGCGCCTGATCGCACTGCGCTGCGCCAGGGCGGATGCTCCACCGGCCATCGAATACAAAATGACAGACGATATGGGGCATGCAGGCGCGGCGCGGACTGTGGCAGCACGACAGGGTCAGAAATCGTTCGCCTGCCCGTCGCGGGGGTAATGCCGCCATTCGATGCGCAGGCCATCCGGCCAGGCTGGGAACTGCTCCAGCATGCCATCGCCGTCCTTGCACCAGGTTTGCCCGGTCGCGTACTCGGCGAGCGAACCGTCGGAAAATTCGCAGTAATGCACCAGACCCGAGGCTGACGCGGTTCGCCCGGAGAAGCTCAACGACACGGTGGCCGCAGGCAATGCCCGCCACCAGCGCTGATGTCGCTGTTGTGCAGCCGGCATCCGGTTCATGCCAGAACCGACCCAGCTCATGGTCGTTGCATCATTGGCCGACAGGCCGGCCGTACCAATCAGGTATGGGCCCTCTTCCACCTCCAGTTCGATGGACAGAGCCAGAAAGGCCCAATACCAGGACTCATTCAAGAGTCCGAGAAATGTCGCATCGCTGGAGTACGCCGCTATGGCGTAATACTCCGCCTCGGCGCTCCCTGGCGCGCCTGCGGGCGCATCGACCAGCAGACCGATCATGCCACCGAACACCGCCCTGCCGGCGCCGTCATCGTCACAGCGATACAGACTCAGCGAGACGCGCCCCCGATCCAGCGGTCCCGCTGCCGGCGTCCCGGACAACACGCTGGCGGCCCGCCAGCCCGCTGGCAGGCGGGCCTGAACCTCCTCCCTGGGCTGCTGCAGATGCAGGACGGACTGACGGCAACCCTGCCACTGCACCGACCAGGCCGAGGCACTGCGGGAACCAAGGCCGACGAATTCCCCGCCGGGCTCGGCGACCGGCGCGCAGCCACCGGAACAGCCGCACAGGCAAGCCACGATGACCGCATGGGACAGACGCATGGTGAAGGCCCTCCATCAGAGCGGACCGCAGCCGAAACCTGTCAGGCTGACCAGGCATCGCGCCGCCGAGGATTCCGCCAGGGCAGCTTGCGATTCCGGGCCCGCCCTGTCAGTGACAAATCGCACAGGCCGATGCCAGCGCGGCGAACCAGCCCGGGCTCAGGCCCTCACGCCAGCCCTCGGCCAGGAACCATTGGCAGTGCTGTCCGCAGGCTTGGCTCACCCGACGCGGAGAACCCGGTGCGCTGAGGGAACAATTCCGCCCTCCCGCTCGTCTTGGCCCCGACAACAAAGACGAGGAGTCGGGAACCATGAATCCATCCATCGCACAGCGCCTGTCCGGTGTTTTGCTGACCGTCACCCTGCTGGCCGCCTGCCAGGGCGGCGTCTCAGAGAATCAGGCCGGCTCTCGTGACACGGACGGCGTCGCAGCCGATCCGCCCAACGAGCAGCAGATTCTGGTCGAGGAGCTGGCCCATATCGCCGAGCGCAGCGTGCTGTACTCGCTGCCGAATGACCCTGATCAGCTGCTCACCGCGCTGGCCACTCTGCCCGACGGTCTGGGCGATATCGTCGCCATGCATGTGGGCCGCTACTACCCGACACCGAATGAACTGACTCCGGGCGTCGGGCCGCTGATCGATCTGCTGGAGGCACGGGCCGAGCTGCTGCTGAGCGGCCAGCCGCAGCGCACGCTGCAAGACACCATGGATGGCGAATTCGCGATTCTGCTGCTGCCCCTGGATGCCACCATCGTCATCGTGATCCTGCCCACCCAGGTGGTGCGTGCGAACTCCGAAGCCCCCGCGCTGCCGGAAGCCCGGGTGGATCTGGGCCAGCTCACGTATGAGGTGAATGGCCGCACCCGCACCCTGGAGCAGTACATGCAGAGCGGATCAACCAATGCGATCGCTTTCATGCACAACGGCCAGTTCATCTACGAGGATTACCAGAACGGCTTCAACCCCAAGACCCGTCATCAGATGTGGTCGGTGACCAAGTCCGTCACCACCTCGCTGGTCGGGATCGCCGTCGCCGAGGGCCTGGTCGACTCCATTCACGACCCGATCACCAAGTACATCCCCGAGGCCGAGGGAACCGTGTGGGACGGCGTCAGCGTGGAGGACACGCTGCAGATGGAATCCGGCACCTACTGGGTGGACGTGCCGGTACACCAGCCGGAGCAGCTGATCCTGATGGGCGCGGACTTCCACAGCAATGGCGTTTACGGCATGACCCGCGACGACTACCTGCTGCGCCTGACCCGCGTGTCCCCCACCGGCGAGTATTACCGCTACAACAGCGGCGACGCCCAGATGCTCGGCTGGCTGCTGGAGAAGGTCTACGGCCAGCCCTACTGGGAAATCCTCTCGGAGAAAATCTGGCGCCCGGCCGGCATGCAGGATGACGCGCTGGTGATGACCGACCGTCTCGGCAACACATTCGCCTCCATGGGCCTGTTCGCCACCTCGCGGGACATGGTCCGCTTCGGCGAACTCTTCCGCAACGGCGGCCGCAGCCTCGACGGCAAGCAGATCATCCCGGAAGCCTGGGTGGCTGCCTCGCACAACTACGACAAGGAAACCGGTGGCGGCCCCCGCGGTTACATGTGGCCGCATTGGGGCGGCGAGGACTCCGGCAATTACACCGCCGCCGGCTACGGTCACCAGCGGGTCAGCGTCGCACCCGGCCTGAATGTCGTCGGCGTGCGCTTCGGCAATGATCCGGTCGATACCATCGCACCCAAGGAATGGGAAGCGGTGCTGACTGCAGTGGGGCAGTATCTGGAGACGGGCGTCAGCCAGTAAGGGCCGCGCGAGCGGCCGGGTTGCCCGGCCGCTCGCAATCCCCTCACGCTGTGACGAAGCCGCCCTGCAGGGGCGCGACTGCGATCGCAGCTGCACGGAGCCGAAACGGACATTCACGGTGGAGGCCTGCTTTCTGGCCAGCACCCGGTCACACGCCAGCCAGCCCGCCACCCCGCAGCAGACCACCCTCTCCTTCACCCGCGCGGTTAGCAAGATCAGCACGCGCGACGATTGCGGGTCCGCAGAGACGCAGTTCCACGGACGTCAGCCCGCGTCACGTTCCGACTTTCACCAGTCGCGTCGGTCCGCCCGCCCGGAGATCGAAGCGGCGGTGAGTAAAAAAACCGCTCATCGCAGGCGCAACAACTGTTGGCGATCCGAATCTCAATTGTTATAAAAAGCAAAACAGGCCAGTTGGGGTGGGAGGAAACGAAATGGCCACAGTATCACCAGGCACATGGTGACCCCGCAGGGTTCGAATGCCCACAGAAGGCTAGACCCAGGCGAGCCAGCAAGGCTGGCCGCGCTGCAGCGCTACGCCATTCTCGACTCGCCGCCAGAGGCCGAATACGACGAACTGGCGCAACTCGCTGCGAGCATCTGTAACACCCCTATCGCCGCGATCTCGCTTCTGGACGACACCCGCCAGTGGTTCAAGAGTCGCGTCGGCCTGGAAACAAAGCAAACGCCGCGTGATATCTCCTTCTGTGATCACGCGATACGCAAACCGGCCATGTTCGAAGTGGCCGACGCAGGCGCCGATCCGCGTTTCCGCAACAACCCGCTGGTGACCGGTGAGCCGAGGATACGTTTTTATGCCGGCGTGCCCCTGATCACTCCGGACGGCCATGCCCTGGGCACCCTGTGTGTCATAGACCGCCAATGCAGGCATCTGGACGAGCAGCAACGCAAGGCCCTGAACGTCCTGGCGCGTCAGGTCATGCAGCAGCTCGAACTGCGGCGCGCCCTGATGCTGTCGGAGCGCGAAATCGCCAGCCGTCTCGAAGCCGAAGCGAAATTACAGAAGCTGAACGAGACGCTTGAGGAACAGGTCCGTGACCGATCGCGGATCCTACAGGCAACGCTGGACCGCCTGCGCGATGCCGAGGTCCAGCTGCACTCCCTGTTCGAAAACGCGGCGGTCGGTCTGGCCGCGATTGACAGCGCCACTCGGCTGCAGCGCTGCAATCCGGCCTTTGAGGAAATCGTTGGTGTTGACGCTAAGCGATTCCTGGGCCAAAGCATCGCGGAACTGGTCAGTGCGAAGGATGCGGCGGAGCTGACCCAGGGGCTGATGGATGCGCTGGATGCCCAAAGTACGGATTGGATGAGCGAGGTGCGCCTGCGCAGCGCATCCCAGGAGTCGCGCTGGGTCCGGTTCGGGATTGTGCCCGTCCGCGGCGGCAAGAACCCGGACATGCGCGGCATCGTCTTTGCTCAGAACGTGAGCCCAGGCAAGCTGGCACAGCTGGAGCGTGACCGCTTCTTCGAGCTGTCTGCCGACATGTTCGTGATTGCCGGTCACGATGGCCGGATTTACCGGCTCAATCCGTCCTGTCGGCGGATACTGGGACTCAAGTCTGGCGAGCAGCTTGGCGCCCGGCTGATTGATCTGGTTGATAGCAGTGACCAGGCAAAAGCGCAAAGGATCCTGGAGGGTCTGACACGCGACGAAATCCCCGAATCGCTCTATCTCGACCTGAAAATGCGTGATGCGAAGCAGCGCTGGCGCATCATTCGCTGGAGTGCGGTGAACTGGCGGGAAGGCAACAGGATCATCGCGGCCGGTCGGGACGTCACCGAAGTCATCGAAGCAGAAGAATCATTGCACGCCTTGGCAGCCCGCTTGCAGTCGATCCGCGAAGAAGAGCGGACCCGAATCTCGCGCGAAATTCACGATGACCTTGGCCAGCGTCTGACTGCTCTGAAGATGGACCTCGACATGCTTGGCCGGGACTTGGCCAGTGGCCGCTCCGAAGCGCAGGCGAAGGCGCTCCGCGACGAGATGCGGTCGACCCTAGGCCTGGTGGACGCCACCATGGATGCAGTACGACGGATCGCGCAGGATTTGCGCCCGGACGTGCTTGACGCCCTGGGCTTGGCGCCAGCGCTGGAATGGCTTGCGCAGGATTTGCGGCGGCGAACGGGGCTTGAGGTGGAACTGCAGTCTCCACCCCAACTGCCAAAGCTGAGCGACGAGCAGACTACGGCCATTTTTCGCATCGTCCAGGAATCACTGACCAACGTGATCCGCCATGCCAAGGCGGATCTGGCGCGGATCCGCATCGAGATCGATGACGAGGCCCTGCTGATCAACGTCGAGGACAATGGACAAGGTCTCGACGACGCGCGCGCAACAGATACAGGGCTTTCTCTTGGCCTGCTCGGCATGCGGGAGCGGGCTTCCAGCATTGGCGCGCGGTTGACGCTCAGCGGCGCCGACGGAAGGGGCACACGCGTTGAACTCGAGATGGCCCTCGATCGCGCCCAGGAGAGCCCATGACCAGAATACTCATCGCCGATGATCACGAACTGATCCGCGAAGGTCTGCGCAAGGTATTCAAGCGGGAGGCTGACCTCGAGCTGGTTGCAGCTGTCTGCGACGGCGCTGAAGCGGTCGCGACGCTGAGGAATCACCGTGTCGATGTGGCGATACTGGACTTCAACATGCCGGGACGCAGCGGCGTTGATGTCATCTCCCAGATACATGCTATCCGACCGGGTCTGCCGGTCCTGATTTTGAGCTTCATGCCGGAGAGGGATGTGGCGCTGCGGGTATTTCGGGCCGGAGGCGCCGGATTCGTCTCGAAGCAGAGTGCATCAGACGAGATCGTGTCGGCAGTCCGGCGGGTCGCATCCGGCCGACGTTATGTCAGCCCGATCGTCGCTGAGCAGCTGGCATCCGCCGCGGCAACACCCGAACAGCAGGGCTTGCCACACGACCAGCTATCCGACCGCGAACTGCAGGTGCTCAAATTGATCGCCGCGGGGACAAGCACGCGGGACATGGCCAACGCCCTGGTGTTGAGCGTCAACACCATCGCGACCTACCGTCGGCGCATCCGCGAGAAACTCGGCCTGAAATCGGACGCCGAGGCCGTTCGATACGTTCTGGAGCATGGGCTGAGCAGCTAGTGTCACAGAATCTGTGACACGGCTTTCACGAATGAGGTGACGCGTCCAGGGCACTGCCCGTGATACCGCGAACTGCTTCCGCCCCGTAACGTATCGGGGCATGAACGGTTCCCCAACATCTCACGATTTGCACGTGCTCGTTGCGGACGGGTGCGACCCGATCGCGGAGCGGCTGAGTCGCTTGGTGCTGGCTACCCCCGGCATAGGAACCTGTCACCTGGCCAGCAGTGCGGATGAACTCCGCGCTCAACTCAGTGAAACCTGTTTTGACGTTCTGCTCATCGACATGTTCCTTCCCGGCAGCGCCGCGACGGAGTTGTTGCCAGATCTGACGCTGCCCCCGGATTGCGTGGTTATCGTTCTCGGCCCCGATGATTGCGCTCAGCTGTTCCGGCGCCGACAGCCCGATGTCACGACCCACTATTTTTCAAAGTCCCGCGAATTGCCGCGGACACTGTCCCTGCTGAGCCAGCTGGCCGGCAGGCATCAGACCAACTGCGGAGCCTGCTGATGACCCAGTCCCCCATGAGCCAAGAGAATGTGATGGCGACAAACCCATATCAACAGCAAAAGCTTCGCGCTCTGCTTGTTGACGACGATGCCTTTCAGAGGAAGGTTATCGGCCGCACTCTCCGGGATCGGCTGAGCATTGATGTCTTCGAAGCCGGGGACGGCCAGGAGGCGCTGGACTTGTTATCCGGCGACAGGTCCGGCTTTGATCTGGTCCTTTGCGACCTGGACATGCCAGTCATGGATGGACCTGCGTTCATCCGGCACTTTGCGCCGCTTTCAGCCGGCGCACGTCTGATGCTGCTGAGTGGCTGCGACGACCACCTGCTTGGTTCTGCACTGGCCTTGTGTCAGGCCTATGGAGTCAATCCTCTGGGGGCCTTGCAGAAGCCCGTCTCTGCTGAGGCCGTGCGACAGCAGATTGATCAGATGATGGTGGAACGTCACGGCACTGATCGGGCGTCACCGCGTGCAACGGACATCAGCCTGGAAGAAATCATGGCCGCCTCGCGAAACGAGGAATTCGAAGCCCACTTCCAGCCCAAGGCCTGCGCCCTGACCGGCCGCATCGTTGCTGCCGAGGCCCTGGCACGCTGGCGTCATCCGCTTTTGGGCATCCTGCCGCCCTACCCTTACTTCATCGGCCAACTCGAACAGAGCGGTAATATCGGAGGCATCACCGAATCGATTCTGTATCAGGCCGTGTCCGCGTGCCGTGAATGGCACGATCATGGCCTGGACATCAGCGTGTCCGTCAATCTGTCGCAGCAACTGCTGCAGCAAGACGTGGATCTGGCGGACCGGATCAGCGAGATCACAAACCGTGTCGGGCTGCATCCATCGCAACTGGTCCTCGAGATCACCGAAACCGCGGCGGCCACCGAAATCGGCCCGATCCTGGAAAACCTGGTGCGTCTGCGGATGCGCGGCTTTGAGTTGTCGATTGATGATTTCGGCACCGGTTACTCCAGTCTGGAACAACTGTCGCGGGTCGCCTTCACCGAACTCAAGATTGACCGCAGCTTCGTCGCCCAGATGCTGGCCCGCTCCGATTCGCGCACCATCATCGGCTCCAGTATCGACATGGCCCGCAAGCTGGGTATTCGCACGGTAGCGGAAGGGGTCGAGTCGCGCGAGGAGTGGGATCTTCTTAAAACCCTGGGTTGCGACGAAATCCAGGGCCATTACCTGGGCCGGCCATTGCCGGCCCGGGAGTTTCTCGCCTTCGTCGAGGGGATCAACCGATGAGCTGGGATCCAAGAGATGAAAAGTTGATGCCCCAGGGTCTGCGCGAACATCTGTGCGCGGGTCTGCTTGTGTGCCTGAGCTACGCGGTCGTGGCATATCTGACCGTGCGGTTCGTGCCCTCCACCCATCATGCCATCGCGATCTGGCCAGCCGCCGGGATAGCCCTGGCCGGGCTGATGGCCTACGGCCCTCGTTTGTGGCCGTCAGTCATGCTGGGGCATTTCCTGTTCGTGGTCGGCCTTGAGCTGCCATCGGGCCTGCAAACCGACAGTCTCGCATGGGCGCTGCTGGCCGCCTCGGGCCCCACGCTGCAGGCGCTGGTGATCGCCATCGTGGTCAATCCACTCCGACCGGACAGCCTTCGCGGTCGCTTCTCACGCATGCTGAACATGGCAATCTGCGGTGTATTGGGCACCACCATCGCAGCCAGCATGTCGCTCCTTTGGCTCCTGCTGCGGCAAGAACAACCCGGTGTTCAACTGTTCTCAGTCTGGCTGACCCACTGGGTCGGCGACGCGATAGGGGTCCTTCTCTTCACGCCAATCTGCTTTGTGGTCACCCGGCCGGGCAGGGAACGCTGGCGGAGCCTGCGCCTGCAGATCGCCGCGCCACTGCTCGGTGCCGCCACACTGGTCACTATCGGCATCTTCTGGTTCCAGCACCTGGAACGCACCCAGGTCATGAAACAGGTAGCGCACCAGGCCGAACTGAATGCCGACCTGACCCTCGAGAAGATCCGCAACCAGCTCGACGCGAGCCGCCAGGTAGCTCACTTCATTTCCCTTTCCCGGAACGTTAGTACAGACGAGCTTGCTCGATTCATAGAAGGCATTGACGGACCAGCCGAGCAAGCGCGCCTGCTGATCTGGCTGGAGCGCGACATCGATCCGTCACCGGCTGCCGACACCGGGCTTGGCCTGCACCAGGCCTATCCACCCGAGCGCCCGGAGGTGCTGGGAGTGCAGGGCATCGCTGCGCTGCAACCCACTCTGGCCGCGGCTCGCGATGGAGGCCGTGCGGTGCTGAGCCCCCTGTTCAGCCTGACAGACCAGCCCACTATGATTGGCCTGGTTCATCCGCTCTTTACCGGCGACTGGGCTGCCCCGCCGGCAGACCGCGAGAGCCGCCGGGAAAGGTTACGCGGCTTTGCGATAGCCCTGATCGACTTCGAAAAGGCGACCGCCAGCTTCCGGGATGTGGCCACGACCCAGGGTATCGCGTCCATTGCCAAGGACCAGGGCTTTACCTTGCTGAATATTGGTGCCCAACCACAGGCCGCGGGGCCGCCAGCCTGGAAAGAAAGCTACGAAATCCATGGCCGCGTCTGGACCTGGGAGGCTTTTCCGGACGCCACTCGCTGGCACGCCGGCTCCAGCCCCACTTTCCGAATCTATCTTCTGGGGGCGTTGGTTGGCAGCATGCTGTTCGTACTCTTCGTCATGGCCAGCGCTGGTCAAAAGCTCGCTGTCGAAATCGAGGTCGTGGAGAAAACCGCGGAGTTGTTGGAGCAACGCCGCAACCTCGACATCGCGATGGATCTGGCCAAGCTGATCAAGTGGGAACTCGATCCCGTCAAAAATCTGCTGTATGTGGATGACGGCCTGTTCCGCATGCTCGGCGTCAGTGCCAAGAAAGGAGGCGGCTACTGCCAACCCGCCGGGACGTGGGTCGAGCGTTTCGTCCGCCAAGAGGACCAGAAGCGCGTTCTAAGTTTCTTCAGTTCACTCGAAAAAAGCCGTGGCGCTCCGAAAAGCCTCAGCCTCGAGTTCAGGCTGCGACGAGCCGATGGATCAACCTGTCACGTGCTCATGAGAGCGGACCTGGATCGCGACAGCAACGGGCGGTTGAGGCGGATTCTCGGGGCCACCCAGGACATCACGTCGCTCAAGACCGCACAGATCGAACTGGCCGAAAGCCTGCAATACAACCGCAGCATCGTTGACAGCAGCCACGACTGCCTCAAGATTCTCAGCCAGGATGGTCTGCTGCTCGACATGCATGAGAATGGCCGCAGGCTGATGCAGATCGAATCGCTGGACGACATCCTTGGTCAACCCTGGGTTGGATTCTGGCACCGGGAAGAGGACCGCCAAGCACTGAACCGGGCGGTGGCCAAGGCAACCGGCGGCGGCGTCGGTCATTTCACTGGCTGCGCGAAAACCATGCGTGGCGTCGAAAAATGGTGGGACGTCATGGTGACACCCATCTCCGATGCCGGTGGCAGTATCGATCGCTTGCTCGCGGTATCGCGCGACATCACCGCCGAACGGGAAGCCCGCCTGGCGGTCGAAAGACTGAACGCGGAACTTGAGGACAAGGTGCGTCAGCGCACAGCAGCGCTGGCGATCAGTGAAAGGCGCTATCGCGAGCTATTCGAGAGCAGCCCTCTGGCCATGTGGACCTTCCACGAGGACAGCCTGTCCTTCCAGACCGTTAACGACGCCGCGCTCCAACAGTACGGCTACACCCGCGAGGAATTCCTGAGCATGACCCTGGCGGACATCCGGGCCCCGGAGGACAGGCACGTGGTGAAGAACTGCGTCGAGAATTCTGGCCGCGGACTGGTGAAACTCAGCAATGTTCGTCACCTGCGCAAGGACCGCAGCCCACTGTTCGTGGATATCACTTCGAATCACCTCGGCCGCGAAGGTCAGCGGATGCGGCTGGTTGTGGCGACCGACGTGACAGAGCGTCACGTGGCCGAAAGCAATCTCAAGCGCTACGCGCAGAAACTCAGCGAGGCGAATGCTGCGGTGGAACAGGAACGATCCAGTCTCGCATCCCGGGTTGCCCAGCGCACCGCCGAACTGGAGCAGGCGAACTCCGAACTGGAGGAAGCCAATGCCGCAGCCGAAGGGGCGTCGCGCGCCAAGAGCGCATTTCTGGCAACAATGAGCCATGAGATCCGGACGCCGATGAACGGCATCATCGGAATGATCGAAGTGCTGGCCCACGAAAACTTGCCGGATAGCCAGGCCAGCGCCCTGCGCACGATCCGGGAGTCGGCGTTCTCTCTGCTCACCATCATCGACGACATCCTGGACTTCTCCAAGATCGAGGCGGGCCGGATAGAGCTGGAGCGTCAGGCACAAGACATCATGGGGCTGGCTGAAAGTGTCTGCGATGCGCTCAGCAGCGTGGCAGATCGCAAAGGCGTCGACATCGATCTGACCATCGATCCCGCCCTGCCCGGACGGGTCCGGACCGACCCCACGCGCTTAAGACAGATCCTCAACAACCTGATCGGGAATGCCATCAAGTTCTCGGGCGGCCGCGATCACAAGCGGGGCTTGGTGGAATTGCGGGTCGAGCAACGCGGAGGCGAAAGCCCCGCGCTGCAGTTTCGGGTCATTGACAACGGCATCGGCATTTCGAAGAAGGCACTTCCCAAACTGTTCTCCTCCTTTACCCAGGCTGAGGCGTCCACGACCCGTGTATTTGGTGGAACTGGGTTGGGTCTGGCCATTTCCCAGCGCCTGGCAAAACTGTTGGGTGGTGAGATCACGGTTGAGAGTTGCCACGGCATGGGCTCGACCTTCACGCTGAGCCTCCCCCTTGAGCCGGTTGCAGAGGATTCGAGCCCCCAATTTCGCCTCGGCGGACTGCTGTGCGGAGTTCTGGAGGGCATCCATGCTGATGATCTGACCCGCAGCCTGCGCTCGGCCGGAGCCGAGGTTCGACGCTTCTGCGACATGAATGCAGCGCGGCATTGGGCGAATGACCCCAGTAACCGCGCTCTTGTCCTCGTGCATGTGCCCAACTCTCGCACCACTGATGAACTCGCCGAAGAATTTCACGGCCTCACCACCATCCAGCACGTCATCCTCAAGCGGGAGGGCGGAGCCGGCATTCAGAAAATCTCGCCCAATGTTGTCGTCTTGACCGATCGCATCGCCCGCAGCCGACGCATCATCGACGCCGTCGCCACCGCAAGCGGACGTATTTGTGAAGCGACCCTTGATCGGGAACATCATGAAGAAATGAGACCCATCATGAAGGCTCCGACCATCGCCGAGGCACGAGAGAGCCGCAGCCTGATCCTCATTGCTGAGGATGACACCACCAATCAGGCCGTGCTTCTGCGACAGCTGTCCATCCTGGGCTACGCGGCGGAGGTGGCGAACAATGGCCTGGAAGCCCTCGATATGTGGCGTGCAGGACGTTACGGATTGCTCCTGACTGACCTGCACATGCCGGAAATGGACGGATACCAACTGACTGCGGCGATCAGGAAGTACGAGCAGCCGGGTGACAACATGCCGATCGTCGCTCTGACGGCAGACGCATTGCCCGGGGGCATGGAGAAAGCGCGGGCAAAGGGCCTCACCGGATTTCTGACGAAACCATTGCAGATTGCCGACCTGCAAAGAGAGATTGAGGCCATATTGCCCAGAAGTCAGACCGCAGATGTGCGCCCCAAAGCCGTCAAAGAACCGATCGAACTGAGCCGGGTTGATCTCAATGTCCTCGCCGGCATCGTGGGTGACGATGCCGAGATTCTGAGCGACATCATCCGTGAGTTCGCCAACTCAAGTCAGCAGATTGGCCAGCAATTGGAGATCGCTTATGCCGCGCATCGATCGGAGGAAATGATCTCTCTCGCCCATCGCTTGAAGGCTTCAGCGCGGACTGTTGGAGCCCTGAAGCTCGGGGATCAATGCGCGGAACTCGAAAATGCCGGGCGCGCGCAGGCGATTCCTCAGCAAGACTTGCTGGCTGAACAGGTCTTGTTGGAACTCAACGAAGTGCAAAGGGAAATCGATGCCCTGCTGTCCCAACCGCCTGCGAGCTGGCCTTGTTTCCTCGCTGCTGACGGCTGCCTCGCAGCCAATGCGGCTTGAAACAGGCGAGTGCGCCGGTTCGGGGCCTGACTGGCCCTCAGGGTGCCGCCGCAAGGCAGCCTGTGCCGGTCGGCAATTCCGGATGGGGAACCCCCTCACGCCGGCCTGCGTCACAGCGACTCAGGCCGGCGTGAGCCTTGTCCATCGGCAGCAAGGGTATTTCGGAGAACCCCCGGATCAGGCTGTACCGGGGTTTGCTCCTGTCAGAGCGGGACGATGTTCCCGTCAGAGCACATCTCGTGAACCCGGAGCGCTTCACCCGCATTGGCGGACAGCAGGTCCGAGGAGACCGAGATCGTCGCCCTGTCGAAGCTGCCCCTGGCGCGATATCCGATGACCGCATAGTCCGGCCCCACCATCGTCATGTTGAGCAATGACATCCCCGTCGCATCCAGCACCGCGCCGGTGTCGACGGGCTGGTCATCGAGGTAGGTGGAAACATACACGCTGGACATCATGCCCAGGTCCAGAAGACCCGGCGGGAACGACACGGCAAAAACGGCGTAGCGGCCCGCCGGAATCGCACCGGGCAGCAGGACATTGAGATCGACAGAATCAACGGACCCGGTGCCGAGCAGAATGTCGAGACCGGCAGCCGTGAGATGGAACGAGGCGTAGCTGTCCAGGTCGCCATCAATCGCCAGGGGCGCATCGACGACGCTGTTGAGCAGTGTGGTCACGACCTGGCCACCCAAGGTATCGACCAGGCCGCTGAGATCGTCGCCGACCAGACCGTTGACACCCACCTCAACGCGGGAGCCCTGGGCGAGCTGGGCGCTGCGGGCGCATGCGAACCCGGCTGCAGGCTCTGCCCCCGGGCCGACAATGACGGTCCCGCCGTCCAGAATCATCCCGCCAGCGGTCCCGTCATTGGGAAAAACACCGTCCCCCCGGACGTCGCCCGTTCCATCCCCGACGAGGGCAAGAGAGTTTTGCCCCTCACTCGGGCCGCCTTGCGCCGAGCAGCCCGCAAGGCCCAGCAGGCAGGTGATCGTGAGCGCGATTGGTCTTGCTGAACAACTGAAGTACAACTCTTCATCTCCTTGTTATTTCAGGGCATTTGCCTCCACAACCCTAACGCAGGAGATTCATCAGACTCAAACCCTCCGCCTGTGATGGATTGGCATCCGGACAAAGCGCCAGAGCCGGAGAGAGGGTCATCACTGGGTTGCCGCCGTTTCGCGGCCGGCAGCAGAGTTGTGGATGAAGTTCAGGGGCCATGCGCAGGGGAAACCGTCAGGCGCGCTCGGTGCCGCCCCCGGACGGCGGGTGCGATGTGCACCCTGAGTCAGACTGAGGCAGGATCGGGACGGGGCGATCGGAGATCCACCAGCCCCGCCCGCCCTGCCTATGCGGCCGCCCGCAAGCGCCGCGTCCGGCGCATGCCGCTGGCCGTGTCGAGCAGGCTGAGCAGGAAAGCCTTCAGGCCGGATTCCCGTGGCCGCGGCGCCTGGCCGCGGCCAATGCGACGCAGCTGCCGGGTATACCAGGTGACCTCCATGATGGCCATGCGGTCCACCGGTCCGATGCCGGTCTTGATCGGTCGCACGGTCTCACGCGGATCCTCGCCGTCCAGCAGACGCTGCGAGGCTTCGGGCTCGATGGCCAGCAGCCGGGCAATGCCACACAGATCCAGCGACCCGGAAGCCAATGCCTGGCTCATGCCGGCGTGGCTGCGGAAGCCCCCGGTGACCATCAGTGGGGTCCCGGGAATGCGCGCCCGGACCTTGTCAGCGAAATCGAGGAAATAGGCCTCGCGCTCGCGCGTCGAGGCGCGCACGCCGGTCATCGCCGGCGCCTCGTAAGTCCCGCCGGAAATCTCGATCAGGTCGATTCCCGCCTCGGCCAGGGCCGCCATGACGTCCAGCGACTCTTCCTCGGTAAAACCGCCGCGCTGGAAGTCGGCTGAATTCAACTTGATCCCGATCGGAAAATCCGGGCCGGTGGCCGCGCGCATCGCCTCCAGCACGCGCAGCACGAAGCGACGGCGTTTTTTCGCATTACCGCCCCATTCATCCTGCCGCTCATTGGTGCGTGGGGACAGGAACTGGCTGACCAGATAGCCGTGGGCCCCGTGAATCTGCACGCCCGAGAAACCGGCCTTCTGGCAGATTCCGGCAGCGCGACCGAAACGGGCGATGATCTCTTCGATCTCGGCGCCGGTCAGCTCACGCGGGGTGTCGAAGTACGCCTGCATGGATTTGTTGAAGGGAATCGCCGAGGGCGCGACATTGTCTTCGTTCAGACCCTTGGGCGACTGACGCCCCGGATGATTCAGCTGCACCCAGAGCTGCGCGCCGCCGGCCTGCCCGGCCGCGGCCCAGGCTTTGAGCCTGTCCCTGTCGCGCTCGTCCTCGATGACCACATTGCCCGGCTCGCCCAGAGCGCGGCGATCGATCATCACGTTACCGGTCATGAGCAGCCCGGTGCCGCCGGCGCCCCAGCGCCGGTACAGCTCGACCAGCTCGTCGGTCACACGATTGTCCATCGTGCCCAGGGCTTCGCTCATGGCGGATTTGGCGATACGGTTCTTCAGTTCGCCGCCGCGCGGCAGCGAAAAGGGCGTGTTCAGGGTGACAGGGTTCATCAAGATCAGAATCAGGGACGGAACAGCCCTGAATGCGGCCGAACTGGCACAAATCAAGGGATGTCGATTCGCTATGCTGGACCCTGGACTGCCAATGGACCGCCGGATGGGGCGGCCGATCATGACCCTTCACGTCATCAATCTCCCTTTTCCGCGCTCCGCGGCGATCTTCATCGGGGCGCATCCGGCCGTGGCCCGGCAGCGGGTCCTGGCCGGACTCACGCCCGGGCCTCGGTCTGGCGGCTGGCCACACCCCAGCCTCCCCGCGGCTTGTGCACCCGCGGCGTCATCGGATTTCCTGCGGGGTCCGGCATGAGCCGGGCAGGAACAGGTCTTTCTCTGGTGATCGGCGCCAGCGGCTTTCTGGGCAGCCAC
>JBFKIN010000010.1:0-21767 GCA_041632255.1 Oceanococcus sp.
ATGACCTCGGGTGCGCACTCGGCCGACTGGGCCTCGGTCAGTTCCTCGTAATCCACATCGCGCGCGCCGTGCCAGTTCACTTCGGCGCCGGTGCGACGGACCACGACGGTGTGGCGCACGCCTTCGCCGCCGGGCAGAGCCAGAGCGGCATCCACGTTGTCCTTGAGCGGGATGGTGCGGCCGCCGCGCAGGCCTTCGTCGGCGGTGATGACGAGCGCGGAGCCGCCGTCGGCAATCCGCGAGGCCAGGGCATCGGGCGAAAAGCCGGCGAAAACCACGGAGTGCACCGCGCCGATGCGGGCGCAGGCGAGCATGGCGACGGCGGCCTCCGGAATCATGGGCAGGTAGATGGTGACGACGTCGCCCTTGCCGACGCCCAGAGATTTCAGGCCATTGGCGAGGCGGCAGACCCGCCTGTGCAGGTCGGCATAGCTGATGTGTTCGCTCTGCTGCGGATCGTCACCCTCCCAGATGATGGCGGTCTGCTCGCCGCGCTGCTGCAGATGCCGGTCCAGGCAGTTGGCGGCGACATTGAGTTGACCGTCCTCGTACCAGCGGATGTGCACATCGCCAGGCTGGTAGCTGACGTCCTTGATCTTGCGGTAGGGCGTAATCCAGTCCAGGCGACGGCCCTGGCGCTCCCAGAAAGCTTCCGGGTTTTCGATGGACTCCGCGTACATCGCCTCGTAGCCCTCGGCATCGGTCCAGGCCCGGGCGGCGAATTCGGCCGGCACCGGATAGCGGTTCTGCTTGCTCATGATCTGCTCCTTGTCGCTCATCTGGGTGGCCACTGTAGGTTTGCCGGCAGCGGGCCGGAATTCGACCATGGTGGAAACGCTCCCGGGGATTCGACCAAGGGCTAATAGACGCTCGGCGGCAATGCGGCGAGCCTAGCGACATCCTTCTGCATGGAGCGAGACAGAATGAGAACACATACGCTGCGGAATCTGGGTCTGGCGGGTCTGGGGCTGGCGCTGGCGCCGGCGGCCACTGCGGTGAGCCTGGATGTGGGCGGCACCGCCGTGAATCTGGGCGGCTATATCAAGCTGGATGCCATGGTTACGCAGTACGATGCGCGGCCTTCCGCTTCCCTGGAGCCGCTGGGGCGCGACTACTACGCCGGTCCGCGCAGCGTGCCGGTGGATGACGGCAGCGGCAGCGTGACCCTGACGGACATGCATGCCAAGCAGACACGTCTTTGGCTGCGGACCACCACGCCGCTCGAGGGCGGTCAGTCGCTGGGCACCTACGTGGAGATCGACTTCCAGAACTCCTCGCAGGGCAACGAAACGATCAGCAACTCCTTCGCGCCGCGCCTGCGCCAGGCTTACCTGACCTACGGCAACTGGCTCCTGGGTCAGACCTGGTCGACCTTCCAGAACGTGGCCGCTTTGCCGGAAACCGTGGACTTCATCGGCCCGACAGAGAGCACGGTGTTCATTCGTCAGCCGATGATCCGCTACAGCGCCGGGCCCCTTCAGGTCGCGCTGGAGAATCCGGAAACCCGGGTGGCCGGCGATGCCACCACCGACGACAACCGGATTCCGGATCTGGTCCTGCGCTACGGCTTCAAGCTGGCCGGCGTCGATCTCGTGGCCGCCGGACTGCTGCGCAATCTGGAATCCCAGGACACCGGCGAGGGCGGAGTCGATGACGCCACCGTGGGCGGCGGCCTGAGCGTCTCCGGCAAGCTGGCCCTGGGCCGGGATGACGTGAAGTTCATGGTCACCGCCGGCTCCGGGCTGGGCCGCTACCTTGGTGTGCTGGGCAATCTGGATGCCATTGCGACCGAGTCCGGGGAGATCGATGCCATCGACGCTTACGCCGCCTATGTCGGTTACCGTCACTTCTGGAGCGACAGCTGGCGGAGCACTTTCGTTTACGGAATGTTCAACGGTGACGGCGACATCGACAGCGCCTCGAGCATCCACCTCAATCTGATGCACTCGCCGGTCAAGAACCTCAGCGTCGGTGTGGAACTGATCCACGCCGAGCGCGAGAACGCCGACGGTGCCGAGGGCGAGTTCCAGCGGCTGCAACTGGGCGCCAAGCTCGCCTTCTGAATCACTGACCTTCCAGGAGAATGAAATGACCGAGAAGGAAAAGGCCGAAGCCTACTGGCAGGCCAATCTGAAACTGCTGGGCAAGCTGCTCGTGATCTGGTTTGTCGTGTCCTATGGCTGCGGCATTCTGTTCGTCGATGCGCTCAACACGATATCCATCGGTGGCTACAAGCTGGGCTTCTTCTTCGCCCAACAGGGTTCGATCTACGTGTTCGTGGCTCTGATCTTCTATTACGTCCACGCCATGGCCAAGCTGGACCGCCACTACGACGTGCACGAGGACTGAGAACCATGGATTTGCAAAGCTGGATTTACCTCGCCGTCGGCGGCACCTTCGCCTTGTACATCGGCATCGCCATCTGGGCCCGTGCCGGCACCACCAAGGAGTTCTACGTGGCCGGTGGCGGCGTGAACCCCGTGGCCAACGGCATGGCCACGGCAGCCGACTGGATGTCGGCCGCCTCCTTCATCTCCATGGCCGGTCTGATCGCCTTTCTGGGCTACAACGCCTCGTCCTACCTGATGGGCTGGACTGGCGGCTACGTGCTGCTGGCCCTGCTCCTGGCACCTTACCTGCGCAAGTTCGGCAAGTTCACCGTGCCGGAATTCATCGGCGACCGCTTCTACTCGAAGACGGCGCGGATGGTCGCGGTGATCTGCCTGATCGTGGCATCGGTCACCTATGTCATCGGACAGATGAAGGGTGTCGGCGTGGCCTTCGGGCGCTTCCTGGAAGTGGAATTCGAGACCGGCGTGCTGATCGGCATGGCGATCGTCTTCTTCTATGCCGTGCTCGGCGGCATGAAAGGCATCACCTATACCCAGATCGCCCAGTACTGCGTGCTGATCTTTGCCTACACGGTGCCGGCGATCTTCATCTCGCTGCAACTGACCGGCAATCCGCTGCCGCAGCTGGGCCTGGGAAGCACGCTGAGCGATGGCAGCGGCATGGCGGTGCTGGACAAGCTGGACAAGATCGTCACGGATCTGGGCTTTTCCAAGTACACCGAGCCCTCGGGTTCCAAGCTGAACATTTTCCTGCTGACTGCGTCGCTGATGATCGGGACAGCCGGTCTTCCGCACGTGATCATCCGCTTCTTCACGGTGCCCAAGGTGTCTGACGCCCGCAAGTCGGCTGGCTGGGCGCTGGTTTTCATCGCCATCCTTTACACCACGGCTCCGGCCGTGGGCGCCATGGCGCGCATGAACCTGATGGACACGGTGCAGACCGGTGAGATCGGCGATCCGCAGGGCAATCTGCGCTACGAGGACCGTCCGGAGTGGTTCAAGACCTGGGAGAAGACCGGTCTGCTCGCCTTCGAGGACAAGAATGGCGACGGTCGCATCCAGTACTACAACGATGCCAACCCGGAATTTGCTGCCAAGGCGGCGGCCATGGGCTGGGCCGGCAACGAGATGGTCAAGGTGGACCGCGACATCATGGTTCTGGCCAATCCGGAAATCGCCAAGCTGCCGAACTGGGTGATCGCCCTGGTCGCGGCAGGCGGTCTGGCGGCCGCGCTGTCGACCGCGGCCGGCCTGCTGCTGGCGATCTCCTCGGCGATATCGCATGACCTGTGCAAAGGCATGTTTATGCCCGGCATCAGCGAACGCGGCGAGTTGCTGGCGAGCCGGATCGCCATGGCGGGTGCCATTGTGGTCGCGGGTTACCTGGGGATGAATCCACCAGGATTCGCGGCACAGGTCGTGGCCCTGGCATTCGGGCTGGCCGCCTCGTCGATCTTCCCGGCGCTGATGATGGGCATTTTCTCGAAGCGGGTGAACAATGTCGGCGCGATCAGCGGCATGCTGGCGGGCCTGGGCTCCACCCTCGTCTACATCTTTGCCTACAAGGGCTGGTTCTTCATTCCCGACACCAACTGGTTGCCCAATACGGCGGAACACTGGCTGCTCGGTATCCAGCCGGAGTCCTTTGGTGCGATCGGTGCGCTGATCAACTTCGGTACCGCCATGGTGGTGTCGCGGCTGACGGCTGAGCCGCCGGCACATATCCAGGAACTGGTGGAGAGCGTGCGGATTCCGCGTGGCGCGGGTGTGGCAACCGCCCACTGAGCCGTTTCTGTTCTAGGATCACGGGGCTCCGCTGGTCGGAGCCCCGTTCTTTTTGGGGGGGAACATGAAAGCCATCCGCGTTTTGTCGCTCAAACCGGCATCGCCCAGCGCGGTGGGCCGGGTCCTGCGCGGACTGCTGCTGGCCGGACTTTGCCTGCTGCAGGCCTGCGCCTGGTTACGCTCGCCGGCGCCGGAGGCGCCGGGTGTACCGGCGACTGAAGTGACCTGCCTGCCAGAGCAGGCCTGTGTGGAGCCGGAGCGTGCGCCGCGCGATACCCGCCAGTGCCAGGTGGATATCGGCGAATACCGCGGTTTCGTGATTGATCCCATGGAGGACGATGCGGAGCGGCGCTTTCGCATCTACGTGCCGGCGCTGAAGCGCGGTTTTGAGCTGCGCCGAGCGCAATGGTTCGTGGACCAGAATCCCCGCACCCTGGGCATGCAGACCCCGGTCCGCGTCGAAGTGGCCGTCAGTCGCAACCCCGGGGCCTGCGTCAGCTACGTCAACGCGCTGCGCCTGCTGGACTGAGCGCTCCCCCTCAGGGTTTCCGTGGCGGGGCGATGCCCTGCAGATGGGCCGGACCCAGGGCGTGCATCTGCTGCGCGATCCATCGGCTGCGTTCTATCACGGCGGGCGAGTCGGCTGTGAGGCGTCGCGGGTTGGGCAACAGGGCGATCAGCCGTCCGACCTGGTCCCGGCTGAGTGCACCGGGCGCCAGGCCATAGTGGTGCCGGGAACCCGCCCACACCCCATACACCCCCGGGCCGAACTCAGCGATGTTCAGGTAGACCTCCAGGATGCGGGATTTGGGCCAGAGCAACTCCATCCAGCCGGTCAGCCAGGCCTCGATCAGCTTGCGGCTCCAGCCGCCGGGCCACAGGAACAGATTCTTGACGGTCTGCTGGCTGATGGAGCTGGCGCCCCGGCGGGCTTGGCCTGGTGCGGTGAGCACGGTGCGGATGGCCAGCCAATCAAAGCCCCAATGCGCGGGAAAACGCTGATCTTCCGAGGCCACCGCCGCCAGGGGCCAGTGCGGGCCCATGTCGTCCAGGCGAACCCAGCGTCTTTCGGCCAGGGGTGCAACGGATTGCAGCATGTAGCTGGTGACCGGCGGATCGATCCAGCGCAGCGGCAATAGCGGCAGGGCAGGCAGGCAGACAGCAATCAGTAGCGCCCGTAGCCAGCGCTTGCGGCGCCGTGCTCTGATGCGGCGCTCCGGTCGCAATTGGCCGGGGCGCAGGCCGGCAATGCCGGGCAGGCGTGAATCCGGCGGAGGCTGCCGCTGGCCACTCAGCCGGCGCAGTAGCGATGATGCCCGTAAACGCTGCATCCGCACATTGTGGCGGAAGGCCGGGGCGCCGCAAGCCGCCCCCAGGGGAAACCTTCAGACCGGCCGGAAATCGACCTTGTCGCGAACCGCGCAGTCCGGGCAGGCCCAGTCGTCCGGTATCGCGTCCCAAGGCGTTCCGGGTGGAAAGCCCTCGGTTTCACAACCCTTTTCCTCGTCGTAAATGAATCCGCAGTCGGTACATTGATGACGTCGGCTGTCGGCGACCCGCGGTGCATCCGTGATGCCCACCTCACCGGGGTACGGGGCGGGCTTGCCGTCGTCCAGCGGGGCCTGCTGCCAGCGGGCCAGCAGCTGCTCGCGACGCGGTGCATGCAGATGCGCCCGGCTGAGGTCGCCTTTGTAGTGCTGCACGACCAGCGGGTCCATCTGACGAAACCACAGCGGCGGCAGGTAGGCCAGCAGCAGCATGGACGCATACCCCGAGGGCAGTTGCGGGCTGTCGTCGAAGTGCCGCAGGGCCTGGAAGCGACGGGTGGGATTGGCGTGATGATCGGAATGCCGCTGCAGCTGATAGAGGAACAGATTGGTGACGACGTGATTGCTGTTCCACGAGTGCGCCGGGCTGCAGCGCTCGTAGCGGCCCGAGGCGTCTATCCGGCGCAGCAGACCATAGTGTTCGATGTAATTGATGACTTCCAGCATGGAGGCACCGAAGGCGGCCTGCAGCAGCAGGAAGGGCAGTACGGACACGCCCAGCCACGCCAGGATGAGGCCGAAAAGAACCACGGTCATCAGCCAGGCCTGGATGTTCTCGTTGTCCAGCGTCCATGGGCCCTGACCCTTCCGCGCCAGGCGGGTCTTCTCGATCTGCCAGGCCGAGCGCAGGCTGCCAAGGACGGTGCGTGGCAAGAAGGCCCAGAAGGTCTCGCCCATGCGGGAACTGGCCGGGTCCTGCGGGGTAGCCACATTCTTGTGATGGCCCTTGTTGTGCTCCACGAAGAAATGCCCATAGGCGACGGGCGCGAGTGTGAGCTTGGCCAGCCAGCGTTCCAGACCGTCCTTTTTGTGGCCCAGTTCGTGGGCGGTATTGATCGCGATGCCATTGATGATGCCGACCGTAAAAGTCACGCCGAGGACGCCCCAGGCGTCGTATTGACCGCTGGCGACCAGCCAGGCCCCGAAAATCGTGAGCAGGAACTGGCTGGGAATGTAGGCGAACACGATGAAGCGGTAATAGCGTGCCTCCTCAAGGGCGGCGACGGCAGACTCCGGCGGGTTGCTGCGGTCCTCGCCGACCAGCCAGTCGGCGAGCGGAATGAGCACATACAGCAGGATGGGGCCACCCCACAGCAACAGGGACCAGCCGGTGTAGTGGGAAAGAACCAGGAGGATCAGAGCGATCAACGGCAGTGCCGGGCTGAGCAGCCAGAGAGGTTTTTTCGCGTCGGTCCAGGGCGGGGCGGGCAGGGCGGTGGTGGTCATGGTCGTGTCAATCGCTTGGCAGGCTTGCAGTATCCGGGGCGGCCAGCCCGGCTTGCATGTCATTTTCTGACACGATATTGTCATTTCATGACAGGTCAGGATGGATCTCAGGACGCGCTGATCCCTGCTCGCTACTACGCGCGGGCCGCGGAGTTGCTGATCGGCCAGGGTGTGGATCTGGCCCCGGCGCTGGCCCTGTCGGGCATTTCGCTGCAGCGCCTGCTGGACCCGGAGGCAAAGCTCGCATTGCAGGATATTGAGCGTTTGCTCCAGGCGGTGATGGTCGCGACCGGGCGCCGCGATCTGGCCCTGGATCTGGGTCGGGAAATCCAGTTGCGTAACCACAGCGTGGTCGGCTACGCCATCCTGTCCAGCCCGAGCGTGGACTACGCCCTGCGTCTCACTGCCCGCTATTTCCGGCTGATCTTTCCGGCTTTCAGCATGCGCTACCGGTGGGGCGCTGATCATGCCCTGGTGGAATTCGCCCCGGCCGTTCCGATGTCACATGCCACCCTGGTCTTCCACCTGGAAACGGTGGCTGTCGCCGCCCACCATGACATCGAGGAGCTGCTGGAGGGGGAGTTGCCCGACTACGACCTCTACCTGTCCATTGCACAGCCTCCCCACCATCGGCGCTACCGGGAGCTGGGGCGCGCCCGGGTCCATTTCGCCGCCGCCACCCGTCCTGGTATCCGCATGATGCTGCCGGCGGAGTTGATGAGCCGTCGACCACGGCTGGCGGATCCCCAGACCCTGGGGCTGGCCGAGCAGCGTTGCAGAAACCTGCTGCAGCGCGTGCGTGAGCGGGGCGATGTTGGTGGCTGGGTGCGCATGATGTTGCGGGAGGCCCAAGAGGGCATGCCCAGCCTGTCCGAGCTTGCACGTACGCTCAGCGTCAGCCCGCGCACCCTGGACCGTTATCTGAAGCAGGAGGGGCTGCGTTTCCGTCAGCTACAGCTGGAGCAGCGGCACGCCCGGGCCTGCAGCCTCTTGCGCGACCCGGGTCAGACGGTGACCGGGATCGCCTATGAACTTGGTTACAGCGATGCGGCCAATTTCACCCGTGCTTTCCGCCGCATGAGCGGATGTAGTCCCAGCGTGTGGCGGAAGCAGGCGATGGACAGCCCGCCTGACGGTGCCTCTTGGGTTCAGGCGCCAGAGCAGCTTCTCAGTCCAGAGTCTCTTGGCATGGGCCACATGACATGAACCCCTGATCTCGCTCACTGGGAGCAGCCTGTCGCCGGGCTGGCGCATCGTGTTTTGGCGCCGTCTGGCCGCCGGGCACAGTGACCGTGGCCGTTCTCGGCCAATTCCGGGGCAGGATTATCTGCCGGCTGCTTTGCCAACGCGCCCACCGTGCCGGCCGCGACACGGGCCGTATTCGCACTACCCACAGCCTGATCATGCCCGGATGGAGGAAGCCCGAAGCATGGCCCCGTACGGGCGGATTCCTCATGCGCGCCATCATCTGTTTTCTCGCGTGCCCTTCGGCCGGTATCACGCGCTGGATCGCAGAAACGGGTCCGTCCTGCGCGCGCACCCTGCGCAGGACATCGGCAACCTCGGTCGCGAACTGCTCAGTCCCTTTCCATAGGCGCGAGAAATCGTCATCTATGACGCGGCTCAGGGCACCGGTTTGCCCCCGCCAACTGCCAGAGGGGGCCGTGACAGGCTCTGAAAAGCCCCGCGATTTCACGATTTCTTGCTGACGAGGTCGATAATTTGAGCGGCGCGGACACGCCGGGCGCAAGGCTCCTGCGGCCGCGACGACCACGCTTGCCCGAGACCCGCATGCTCGAGTTTTTGACCTCGCGAGGGCTGTTGCCCCACGGATACTGTCTGCAGTGGCAGCCTCAGTTGCTGTGGACCCATGTGGGCGCCGACGTCGCGATCGCCATCGCCTATTTCTCCATACCGGCGATGATCCTGTATTACCTGCGCAAGCGCACCGCCATCGCTGATATTCCCGGTCCCTATCTGCTGACCGGGCTGCTTTTCGCTGCCTTCATCGTGTTCTGTGGTCTCACACACCTGTTTGGACTGGTAACGATCTGGCGGCCGTATTACGGCATGGAGGGCGCCGTGAAGGCGGCCACAGCGGTTGTGTCCCTGCTGACAGCCATCGTGATGGTTCCGGTCCTGCCGCGGGCATTGGCCTTGCGCACACCGGAGGAACTGGAACAGATCAACGCGTCCCTGCAGGAGGAAGTCGCCCGACGGATTGAGCGGGAGAACCAGCTGCAGGCGCGTAATGACCAGCTGACGCAGGAAATGGCGGCACGCAGCCGCGCCGAGGCAGCACAGGAAGCGGCCCTGCGTTCGCGCGATGAATTGCAGTGCGCCATGGATCAGCTGACGCTCACCCAGGCGCGACTGATCGAGTCGGAAAAGCTGGCTTCGATGGGCAAGTCGATGGCCGGCATTGCCCACGAGGTGAACACGCCCGTGGGCGTCTCCATGACCGCAGTCAGCACGCTGGTCGAACTCACCGCCCAGGCTCGATCCGCATTCAGTGAGGAGCGGCTTACCGAGGCCGGTCTGAAGGACTACTTCGCCGTGGCGAGCGAGTCGCTGGACATCATGAACCGGAATCTGGATCGTGCGGCTCTGCTGCTTCAGAGCATCAAGCAGGTGGCGACGGACCAGTCCAGCGATCAGCCGAGGAGGATCATGCTCAAGGAGTACATCGAGCTCGTTCTGCGCAGCCTCAAACCCAAACTGATGGCCGGACGCCTGCCGGTCAAGGTGCAATGCCCGGCGGACCTGGGTCTTTACACCCGGCCTGGCGCCTTGTCCCAGGTGATTATCAATCTGGTCTCCAATGCAATGGAACATGCCTTCCCTTCGTCACGCAGCGGGGAAATCAAGATTGAAGCCCGGGCGGCGAATGGTCTGGTCCACCTGATCTGCCAGGACGATGGCATCGGCATAGAACCGGCCAACCTGCATCGGATTTTCGACCCCTTCTTCACCACCAAGGCGCATGCCGGTGGCAGCGGGATCGGCCTCGACATGGTTCGCATGCTGGTGACGGAAAAGTTGCAGGGCAGCATCGACGTGCATTCGGTCCCTGGTCAGGGCACACGCTTCCAGGTGGTTCTGCGGGACCTCCCCGAGACGGATCACTCTGTTTAATCCGTGGTGTGGGCCAGGAGGCCCGTGGCCGCAATTGCCGGCGCCAGACATGAACTGGTTCACAGTCGCGCCCATGAGGGACGCCTAGGATGGTGACTCAGACAGGCTCGATCAGGCGCTCGACAGAGCGAGACCCATGCCCCAGGACCATCCCTTCAATTGCCGCATTGTCGCTTGCGCCGAGACCGGTTGCCGATCGGGCGAGTGGAGTTTCTATCTGATCAACGACGACGATCGCTGTATCGATCAGGCCGTGCTCATGCGGTGCGGTCACGACCGCTGCGAACAGGATGATATGCATCTGCCGAATCTGCGCCTGAACAAGATCCCGCCGGGAGGTCATGCGCTGCTGTGGCGCGATGAGGATCACGGCGACAGCATGTGGCTGGAGCTGCGCATTCGCATCGGTCGCCGGATGCAGGATTTGCTGTTCGAGTTCCAGCGCCTGGGCCGCGGCGGGGCGCCGGTGGCCGGTCTGGGTCTGTCGGGCCTCACCAGCCAACCCCGTCACTAGGCGGTCGTCACCTCCAGGGGAGGGACTGCCGGGGTCGCCGGCGGGCTTCATGGGCAAGGTGGGCAGACGGCCGGGCCGACCTTTGCGTGCGGCATCGCTGGGCTCATTGCGTCAGACTGAGCGCATCAGGAACATCGCGTCGGATACCCGCCATGTCGCAAGACGACAATCCGCGCCCGGCTACCGGGCCGCGCGACAGCCACAATGTGGTGGCGAGGCGCAAGCGTCTGCTGCGCCCCTTTCTCCACCCCGTCGCGGGGCGGCGGCTGCCGCCCGAACTGCAGCCGGAGCCGGTTTATGCCCGGGCTCTGAGCCTGTCTGGCGGGGTAGGGGATCCGGCCTTTGCCGACCTGCTGCAGTTGATCGATCAGGGGCCATGGCACCGCGACACGGACATCAGGCCCTATTTTGACGGCGCCGGCGCATTCGATGACATGCTGGCCGCAGTCCGCGCGGCTCGGCGCGAAGTGCTGCTCGAGGCCTACATCATCAGTGGCGATGCGACGGGCCGCGAATTCGTCGAGGCGCTGAGCGCGGCGGTCGCGCGAGGCGTGGCCGTCTACGTGCTCGCGGACGCCTTCGGTTCCTCCCGCACCCGCCGGAACTTCTGGAGCCTGATGCGGCAGGGGGGCAGTCGATTCCGCCTGTTCCGGCGTCCCGCGTATGCGCCGCTGCCCCTGCTCCCGGTGCTGGATCACCGCAAGCTGCTGGTGGTGGACCGGGAGGTCGCCTTTACCGGCGGAATGAACATCGCGGATGAATACCGTGGCGGCAGCCAGGGTGAACCCGCCTGGCGCGATACTCATGTGCGCGTCACGGGACGAATCGCCTGGGAATGTGCGCTGCTCTTCGATGAAAGCTGGCAGGCGGCCGGCGGGGACCCGCTGCAGTTTCGTGGCCGCGACGAGGGCGAGCACACCGGCGCGACATGTCTTCTGCTGGATTCGCGTCCGGGCCGGGGCGCCCAGGAGGTGCACTCGGCGGTGGCCGCCATCATGGGGGCGGCGCGTGAGCGCCTGTGGATCACCAACGCCTATTTCGCGCCCAGCCCGCGCATTCTGAAATTTCTCAAGGCCACCGCGCGACGTGGCGTGGATCTGCGCCTGCTTCTGCCGCAGCGTTCGGATATTCCGCTGATCCAGGCCGCGGCCCGGGGCTATTACAGCGAACTGATGGCTTGCGGGGTCCGGATCTACGAATACCGTCCTTCGGTGCTGCATGCCAAGACGGTGCTGGCTGACGATCGGCTGTGCATGATTGGTTCGACCAACTTCGATTTTCGCAGTTTCGCTCTGAATCACGAGTGCAATGTGCTCAGCCTGGACAGCGGGCTGGGGCAGGCCATGCACGATCAGTTTCTGCGTGACCTGGATCAGGCCGTGCCGATCGACCCGGCCCGCTGGACGCGGCGTCGCTGGTGGCAGTGGCTGGCGAGCGCGCTGGCCCGGTTGCTCGCGCCGCTTCTCTGAGGCGCGGGGCGGGTGCAAGGGTTTATGTGACGCTTGAGAGGTCCCAGGCAATATCCGCTGGCAGCTCGATCTCCACCGCGACCGGCAGATGGTCGGACCAGGCAAAATCGACGATGCCGGCCTCGCAAATCGGAATGCCGGGAGAGATCAGGATGTGATCGATGAGGCGCTCCGGTCGCCAGCTCGGATAGCTATGGGACAGTTTCTCGGGCACCTGGAGCTCCCGTTCGCGCAGCAGCGGATGCTGTTGCAGTTCCATGGGGTCGCAGTTCAGGTCGCCCATCAGGACCAGATGTTCGTCATCCCGGACCAGATCGTGAATATGCGCGAGCTGGCGGGCCCGGATGCTCCGGCTCAGGGCCAGATGCGTGGCCACGACGGTCAGGTGTCGACCCCGGTTGCCGAACCGAAACAGCGCGGCGCTGCGTCCGGGCAGATGGCCTGGCAGCGGGTGATGCTCACCGTGATCAACCGGAAACCGGCTGAGCACGCCCATGGCGTGGCGGGCCAGCGGAGCGAGGTCGCGATTGACCTGCAGATACCAGTGGGGGTAGTCGGCGCGCTGGGCCAGAAAATGCACCAGATTGACCGCGCGGGTGCGCAGACTGCCGGCGTCCGCCTCCTGCAGGGCGACGATGTCGTGGCCGCGCAGCATGCGCGCGATCGGTTCGAGATGCCGGGTGGCGTGCGCGGCCGGCATCAGGTGGCGCCAGGACTGACGCAGATAGTCCAGCGGCCGCTGCGTGCGGATACCGATCTGCATGTTGTAGCTGAGCAGGCGCAGGCGTCGG
The DNA here is from genome assembly GCA_041632255.1 of Oceanococcus sp. Lineage (GTDB taxonomy): Bacteria > Pseudomonadota > Gammaproteobacteria > Nevskiales > Oceanococcaceae > Oceanococcus. Next base: position 12,820 of record JBFKIN010000010.1, read on the forward strand.
GTCATGGTCCGTTGCGGAGAAAGGCTGGTCCTTATTGTGCCCTCGACAGATGAGGATTTCGTGAGCGGATCGCGATCCAGTTCATCCGCGAGGGTGAATCGGCGCCCTCGCATTTGGCTCAGGCTGGCCCAAACTCCGGAGTTCGTGATGAGAAAAGTTCTGCTGTTCGGCTGTCTGATCAGCCTCCTGCTGGCCTGCCAGGGCGCGGGCCGTGATGCGGTGGTGCCGGGGGGCGGCGCCAAGGCCAGCTTCCAGGGCCCGATAGGGGATGCCGGCCTGTATGGCCATCCCATGTGGGACAGCTGGTACGACATCGGCGAGCTGGGCTATGTCGAGGAGGAGTACTTCGTCAGCGGCATGGCCCAGGCGCACGGAGCCGACAGCGAGGCCCCGTACACCACCCGTGTGATCGTACGCAGGCCGCGGCAGGCCGCGCAGTTCAATGGCACGCTGCTGCTGGACTGGGTGAATGTCACTGCGCAGTTTGAAAACGCGGTGGACACCCTGGAGGCGCATCGTTTTTTCCTGCGTGAAGGCTATGCATTCGTCCATGTCAGCGTGCAGGCGGCAGGGCTGTGCTGCACGCCGCTGACCCCGCAGGTGTGGGATCCGGTGCGCTATGCCGATCTCTCCCATCCCGGAGATAACTACGCCTTCGACATGCTGACCCAGATTGCCCGCGGCTTTCGCCAGCCGGGCGGCGTGGATCCGATGGGCGGCATGCCGGTGCAGACGATCATCGCCATGGGCCAGTCGCAATCGGCCATTCGCTTGCATCAGTATGTGAACGAGGTTCAGGCTTCGGCCAGGGCGATAGACGGTTTTCTCATCCATGCCGACTATGGCGCTGGCAAGGACTTCGGCGCAGCGCCATCAGCCCCGGTGCTGCATCTGCTCAGTGATGCCGAAGCGGAGCCCGAAGCGCCCAGCGCCCGCGATAATTACGTGCTGTGGGAAGTGGCCGGTGCCGCGCATCAGGATCTGTGGGTGGGGTATCACCAGGAGATAGGGCAGTCGCGACGGGTGCTGGCGCATCAGTCGCAGGCGCCCATGAGCGAGGATGATGCCCTTCACGAGCTGGCTGGCAACTACGGCGAACAGCCCGATCCTGGACTGGCGGGCTGCATCGCGGCGGGCGCGGCTTTTCCGATGCGTTACGCAGTCGCGGCCGCGATTGATCACCTCAATCGCTGGCTGCGCGAGGGGCTGGCGCCTCCGCAGCCTCCCCGGTACCAGTTTTCCGGCGGCGTTCTGGCCAGGGACGAACTGGGCAATGCGCTGGGCGGATTGCGTTATCCCCCCATCGAGGTGCCGGTGGCGAGGTATCGGTCGACGGACTGCGAACTCGGTGGTACCACCGTTCCGCTGAACGACCTCGAACTGCTGCAGCGCTACCCCAGTCATGGGGACTACCTGGCCCAGATGCAGGCGGCCACCGAACGCAGCGTGGCGGACGGTTATTTGCTGCCAGCCGATGCGGAGGAGCTGATGGACAGGGCGCGTGCAGCCGCAAACCGCTGGTTGATGGCCGGCGGATCCTGATCCGCCCGCGGCTTGTCCGCGAAGGCCCTGCGCCTCAGGCGTTGACGGAAGTTTCCGCGGCCGGTTCCTGGTCAAAGGAATCGCCGGCCAGCGCAGCGTCCAGGTCCTGATGAAAGGCGTGAATCAGCCTCTCCAGCTGGCCCAGAATGAGGTGTTCGCTGGCGCCGGTGTCCAGGCCACGCTGGATGCGTTCCGCAGCATCGAGATCTTCGCGCTGAAAGACGCCGTTCTCGATCAGATGAAAACTCTTCTCCCAATGCTCGCGCATATGCGGGCTGTTCAGCGCCGCCGGAATCAGCATCCGGTGACACCAGTCAAACTCCCGCGATGAGCGGGGCAGGATGCTCATCTGGCTGACATAGTCCGGGTGAAACACGAAGATCTGGTTGGGGAACACGAGATGGGTGAAGGACACCGCCTCGCGCAGGGGGTCCAGCTTTCCCTCTCGCAGTGGCCTGCGGGCTACCGCCGATCGGTAATGCGGCCTGACCGTGTCGCTGCACGCCAGGGCATCCTCGAAAAAGGGTCCCACAGTGCCGCGATGCAGGACACGGACGTGGTAGGCCTCAAGGAAGGCGTCGATGCACAACTTCCAGTTCGCCTTGACCCGGCTTCGACCGGTGGCGTAGCACACATGGCCGGCCAGATCGAAGCTGGAGAAATCCTCATCGAGACTGCCCAGCCACTGTTCGATGCTCCGGGGCGGTGCAGCCGGGTCGGGCTGAACCCAGACAAAACCATGCCGAACGCTGCAGGGAAGCGGGACAAGTCCACTGGTGGCGGGGTCCAGGCCATCGAAGGCCCGGCGATGCGGCAGGCCCTGTAGCCGGCCGTCCAGGTCATAGGTCCAGCCGTGGTAAGGGCAGCTGATGCGTGACTGGCAGGCGCCACTGCCGGGCGACAGCAACTGCATGCCGCGATGGCGGCAGGCGTTGAGATGGGCCCGGATCCCGCCGTCGCGCGCCCGCGACAGCAGCAGCGAGTGACCGGCCAGTTCCACGGCCAGCCAGGGCTGTTCGGGGCTCAGTTCCTCGGCCCGCGCGGCGATCAGGGGCAAGGGGCCGAACAGCCGTTCTCGCTCCTGATGCCAGCGCTCTGGATCGCGATAGCGGGCCGTGTCCAGGCGGGTGCAGGGACCATCTTCCTCCCATGCGCCGCGACGCACAACGGCGCGCAGCCGCGCTGTGAGGGCCTGCAGGTGTCGATCGGACATGGCCGCATCCGTTGCAGGAGAGAGTCCGAAGTATTACAAGAAGCGGCTAAAACTGACAAATATAGTAATAAATTGTTTCGGCAGCCGGCCTGCCTCAGGTGCTGCGCGACGCCAGCCAGTCCCGCATCACAGGCCAGATCTGCGCAGGCGCCTGTCTGCCGCTAACAATGCTCATGTGCCCGCCGGGCACCTGACTCAGGCTGGCGTCCTGGCTGCCGATCAGCTGGAGCAGACGCTCGCTCGAGGCCGGCGGCACGATCGGGTCGCGATCCCCTGTGAGCAGCAAGGTGCTGGCCTGCACCGCGGCAAGGCTGGCTTCACCGTCAGGCAATGGCAGGCGACCACGCGCCAGTCGGTTCTCGGTCAGCAGATACTGCACCACGTCCTGCATGACTCCGCCCGGGTAGGCGACCATGTCATCGAGAAACGCCGCTTGAGTGGCGTGGCTTTCGACATGGTCACGGTCGTCCAGGCGGCGCAGCAATTCGGTGTAGCCGCGCAGGGTGCCGGTCGGACTGGCCAGCTTGAAGGCCAGGGCATTGGCCCATCCGGGCGATCGCCACCACTCGCGGCGGGTGCGGTGCGGATTGAAGCCCGTGAGTCGGTGCAGGCCTCGCAACTGCCGGGACAAGAGGCGGTTCTGCCAGTTCATGCCGCCCGGGGCGTGGTAGTCGCATGGGGCTCCCAGCAGAACGAGATTGCGGATGTCCGGATCGCCGAGAGCGGCGTAGCAACTGGCGAAAAGCCCCCCCATGCTCCAGCCGTGCAGGGACAGGTCCTGCTCGCCGCTGTGGGCCCGCACCTGTGCCAGTGCCTGCGGCAGCAGTCCTTGGATGTAGTCCGACAGGTGGCGTTCATCATGACGTCTTTCCGGCCGGCCCCAGTCGATCAGGTAGAGGGAGAAACCGCTGTCCCGCAGGAAGCGCACAAGGGAGCGCTGCTCGAACAGATCGTAGATCAGCATGTTGACGGCGAGCGGCGGCACGATGACCAGCGGGACCCGGTAGCGTCGGGGCGGCAGCGCTTCCCGCCGCGGGGGGTAGTGGCGCAGGCTGGTGATGTCGTCCTGCCAGATGGTCTGGAAGGCCGTGCGCCCGGCCTGATTCAGGCTCTGCGGACGCAGCAGGCGGTCACGCGCGTTGCGGGCACCGCGGCGCAGCCGTCCGCCCCGCGGACGAAGCCCGTCCCTGTCTCTTGATCCCATCAGTGCGGCAGGCTGGCGAGAAATTCGCGCAGGCGCAGCGCGCTGCGGCCCGGCGCTTCCACGTGGGGCATATGGCCCAGATCGTCCCAGACGGTCACCTCGACGTCGGGGATCTGCGCCCAGACCTCGGTCGCGCTGACATGGATCAGACGGTCCTGGGCGCCCCACAGAATGAGTGTGGGCGTCAGAATCTGATCAAGATGCGGTTCGACCGGCTCCGAAGCAATCAATTGCGCGTAGATCGTCGCCAGTTCCTCCCGTCGGGCCTGGTAGCGCGCGGCCTGGGCATCGAGCACGAAGCCCGGAACCCAGGGCGGTCGGGCCATGGTCATCGGGTAGAAACGGGAGAAATCCTCCCGGTTTTTGATCAGGAAGGGATTGTCGCCGGCGGCGCGCAGTCGATCCATGTCGCTCGGTTCAGGCGAGGCGACGCCAGCCGGGTCGAGCAAAGTGGCCGAGAGCGTGCGCTGCGGATAGCGTCGGGCAAAATCCGCCGCGATGAATCCACCCATGGAATTGCCGGCGATATGGGCGTGCTCGACCTCCAGCGCGTCGAGCAGCGCGACGATCCGGCCCGATTGAGCGGCGATGCGGTAGTCCCAGTCCGGCTGGAAGCCGGTGTCGCCGTGGCCCGCCAGATCGGGCGCAATGACGCGGTAGTCATCGACCAGATGGCGGGCGAAGCGCGCCCAATGCTCATTCTCCGCGCTATAACCGTGCAGCAGCACCAGCACCGGCGCATCGGCAGGGCCACCCTCGTAGACGGACAGGCTCATGCCGCCGATGTCGACCTCGTGTTCGCGCAGGCCGTAAAGGCGTGTTTCGGCCGCCATCGAGAGGCGATAGGCGAGTGTGCCGATCTGCGGGTAGGTCCACGCCGACCAGGCCAGCAGGGGCAGGATCAGGACGAGGCAGAACGTGAGGAAGGCTTTCATCGCGGATGGGATTTAATCTGACAAGATAGATTGTCACAATATGCCAGAATGGACCGGCGCTGCCTAGCCGCGGCGTTTCGGGCATGCCAGGGATCAGTCGTTCGCGGCTGCCAGTCCGTTCTTGCGGTCGCGCTCGCGGGCTTCGGCCGCGCGTCTCTCGGGATCGCCGCGTCCTCCGCCGCCGGCTGTTTCCAGGACCAGCCGGTCGCCGGCCGGCACCTCCTGGCGGCCCATGCCGCGCAGGGTCTGGCCACTGGCCAGGGACACGCGGGCCGGGGCGCCATCCCGACCGCCATCCCGGCCCCGTGGCGGATGCGCAATGCGGTCGAACATCTTGGAAACGACCATCGGCTCACCGTCGGCCTGCTCGAATTCGATGATCTGGCCGTGGCCACCGCGAAACTCGCCCGCGCCGCCGGAGCCGGGCCGCAATTCCTTGCGCCAGATGATGAGCGGCGCGCTGGCTTCCGTGATCTCTACCGGGGTGCTGCGTACCCCGGAGGGGAATGCCGTGCAGGACAGACCGTCTGAGGCTGGCCGGGCCCCGGTGCCGCCGGTATAGAAGGCATTGATCACGAAGGGCGCGCTGAGGCTGCCCGGCACCACGCCGCGCCCGCCCATGAACACCGGGCCGAACAGGCAGGAGGCGCCTTCCGCCGGCACCCGGCCGCCGAGGGGCTCGGCCAGGGCGCCAAGCACAACATCCGGCAGCATCTGGCCCACGGCGTGGCGCGCGGACACCGCGGCCGGTCGCGCTGCATTGAGAATGCAGCCTTCAGGCGCCGTCACCGAGACCACGCCGAGCGATCCGGCGTTGTTCGGAATGTCGTTGCCGATGACGCAGCGCACGCCGAAGGAGGCGTAGGCCTGGGTATAGGTCAGGGGCACATTGATGCCCCGGGCACAGGCCGGTGAGCTGCCGGCGAAATCCACCGTGATGCCGTCGGCGCCGATCTCGATCGCCACCACGAGGTCGATGGGCTCATCGTAGCCGTCGATGCGCATCCGATTGCGCCAGCGGCCGTGCGGCAGACGCGCAATCTGTTCGAGCATGCCCTTGCGGGACCGCGCGATGATCATCTGGGCCAGTTCGTCAAGATCATCCAGGCCGAACTCGTCGAGGGTGGCGTTGAGGGCCAGGCCGGCTGACCGGTTGCAGGCGGTCAAGGAGCCCAGATCGCCGACGGCGGCCTGCGGGTCGCGCACATTGGCGCGCAGAATGCGCAGCAGACTGTCGTTGACTTCGCCGGCCCGATACAGGAAGTCGATCGGGATATTCAGGCCTTCCTCGTAGACCTGGCGACCCTCGGGGCCAAAGCCCAGTCCGCCGACATCGGCGATATGGGATGTGCACGCGAACAGGGCGATGGCGCGACCCTGGCGAAACACCGGCGTCACGACGGTGAAATCATTCAGGTGGCCGGTGCCGTGCCAGGGATCGTTGGTCACCAGCACATCGCCCTCGCGCAGGCTGTCCAGCGGGTGGCACCGCAGGAAACTCCCCACGCTGGCGGCCATGGCGTTGACATGCCCCGGGGTGCCGGTGACGGCCTGTGCCAGCATGCGCCCATGGCTATCGAAGACTCCGCAGGACAGGTCGCCGGCTTCCCGCACGGTGGTCGAAAAGGCGGTGCGGATCAGGGTCTGGGCCTGCTCCTCCACGACGGCAAGTAACCGGTCCCACAACAGTTGCAGCCGGATGCGCTGCTGCGCGAGAGTCTGGCTCATGTCGTCTCCAGTTCCAGGATTATGGCGCCGGCGGCATCGATCCTGGCGAGGCAGCGGCTGGGAACGACCGTCGTGGTCTGTGCTTCGGTGATCAGCGCCGGGCCGTTCAGCTGCTGTCCGGGCTGCAGGCTGTCACGGGAAAAGACCGGCGCCCGTACCCGCTGCAGGCTGTCGACGTCATACAGGTTCTGTCGCATTGTCGGTTCAGGCAGCTTGCCAGCCGGGCCAGGGGCAGCCGGCCTGGCCCTGCGCGGTCGCGGCTCGCGCAGCGACAGGGTCCAGCTCAGGGCTTCGATCTCCATATCGGGGAGACAGCGGCCGTACAGACGGGCATACGCGGTCTCGAAACGGCGCCGCAGCTCATCGCGATGGGATTCATCGTATTCGCCGGACGGCAGTTCCACGGCGATTTCGTGACCCTGGCCCCGGTAGCGCATGTAGGCGCTACGGGTTTCCGTCAGTACGCCATCAGGCAAGGCCTGGCGGACCACGCCCTCGGCTTCGGTCCGCATCTGCTGCATCAATGTGTTGAGAGCGTCCAGATCCAGTTGCGCCAGGCCTTGTTGCAGGCTGCGGACGACCTCATAGGCGACCGGTGCGAGCAGGAAGCCCACCGCCGAACCCACCCCAGCATCGGCCGGAATCACCACCCGGCGAACGCCCAGTTTGCGGCCCAGGCGGGCCGCGTGCAGGGGGGCGGCTCCGCCGAAAGCGATCATGTCACGGTGGCCGAGATCCAGGCCGAACTCGGCGGCATGGGCACGCGCCGCCGCAGCCATGTTTTCGTCCACCACTTCGCTGATGCCAAAAGCGGCGGCATCGCTGTCCATGTCCAGCGGCTGCCCGATGCTGCGCTGCAGGGCCTGCTCTGCAGCCGAGGTGTCCAGGCTGAAGGCACCCCCGGCAAAGCCCTCGGCGCAGATGCGGCCAAGTTGTACGTCGGCGTCGGTCACCGCGGCCTGCTCGCCGCCGCGGCCATAAGCGGCTGGTCCGGGTTCCGATCCGGCGCTGCGCGGGCCGACCTGGATTCGCCCCAGCGGGTCGACGCCGGCCAGCGAGCCGCCTCCGGCACCGATCTCGACCATCTCGATCACCGGAATACGCACCGGCAGACCGCTGCCTTTCTTGAAGCGATAGACCCGGTCGACCTCGAAGCTGCGTGAAGCCAGCGGCTGGTAATCGTCAATCAGGCAGAGCTTGGCCGTGGTGCCGCCCATGTCGAATGACAGAACCCGGTCATAACCGGCCTGTTCGGCGACCTCGCGGGCCAGGATGGCACCGCCGGCCGGTCCGGATTCGACGAGGCGGATGGGAAAGCGGGTGGCCGTCTGAAGGGTGGTGAGCCCACCGCCCGAGGTCATCAGCAGGAAGGGGCAGCGCAGTCCACGCGCCTGCAGTTCTTCGGCGAGGCGCTGCAGATAGCGCGCCATCAGCGGCTGGACATAGGCGTTGGCGCAGGCGGTGGACAGGCGCTCGTACTCGCGGATTTCCGGACAGACCTCGCTGGCCAGGGTCAGGGACAGGTCGGGCCGCAGGCGGGCCAGATGCTCGGCCGTGCGCAGTTCATGCTCGGGGTTGGCGTAGGCGTGCAGGAAGCCGATCGCCACGCTGTCAACGCCTTCCGCATCCAGTACGGGAAGGGCGGCATCCACGTCGGTCAGTTCCAGGGGCTGCAGGATCTCCCCCCGCCAGTTCATGCGCTCGCGCACCGGCAGGCGCAGATGACGCGGCACCAGCGGAGACGGGCGATCGATGTTGATGTCGTACTGTTCGAAGCGGTCCTCATGGGCCAGGGCAAGTCCATCCCGGTGGCCGGCCGTGGTCAGCAGCGCGGTCACCGCCCCGTTGCGCTCGATCAGCGCATTGGTGGCCAAGGTCGTGCCGTGGATGATCAGGCCGACCTGTTGCGCCGTGCAGCCGGCCTGCGCCAGCAACTGATCGATTCCCTCCAGCACCGCCTGGCCAGGGTGCGCGTACGTGGTCAGGCGCTTGGTGCTGTGGCGGCGGCCATCGGGCATTTCCAGCACCACGTCGGTGAAGGTGCCCCCGATGTCGACGGCGAGTCGGGCCGGGTTCGCGGCGGGGCGCGTGTCGCTCATGCGGTGGTCGTTCAGCGAGTCAGGGCCGGCATTTTACGTCCGAATGCCTCGTCAGGCCGCTTCGCTCTCCGCGCGGTGGCCCAGCGCAACGCGGCCGTTGCAGGGTCGGCAAAAGCGGGCCGACCCGCGCCGGTGCCGGCTGCACGGTCCCGCTGCGCCGGGGCGAATGGCAAGTCTTGGCGGCAGATGCATGGTGGGGCTGGCCCTTCGGTCGCGCGTGGCGACGG
>JBFKIN010000011.1:0-21349 GCA_041632255.1 Oceanococcus sp.
GCGCTCAGCCGCACTACCCGGCCGTCACCGCCCTCGACGGCTTGCCAGCAGGAAACGAGTTGCTCCAGCTCCCTCTCCCGCCCGACGAACGGCGTGTAGTGATCGCTGGCCTGCAGGCGACTGCGCGCGCGGCTCAGTCCGTCCACGCGGTGGACCCTGACCGGCTCCGCAATGCCTTTGACTTCATGCAGGCCCAGATTCTCGGTCACGAACAGGCCTGAAACGAGCCTGAGGGTGTCCTCACTGATCACGACGGTATCGATGGCGGCCACGCCCTGGAGACGGGCAGCCAGATTGACCGCATCTCCCACGGCCTGGATCTCGGAGCCATCGCCAGCGGCGGCGCGACTGATGACCGCCGGGCCGGTGTGTATGCCGATACGGATCGCGATCGGCGGCTGGGCCGGGTTTTGCTCGTTGTAGGCTCTGATGGCGGCCAGCGCATCCAGGCCTGCGCGGACCGCGTGCTCGGGATCACGCTCGTGCGCAACCGGGTAGCCGAAGAAGACCAGGATGCCATCACCAAAAGTACGAGCGACCTGGCCGTCGTAGCGCCGGATGACCTCGCTGACCGTCCGCTGATAGTCCTGGATCAGCTCGTGAAAATCCTCGGGACTGCAACTCTGGCCCAGTTGCGTGGAACCCACCAGGTCGCAGAACAGGACCGTGAGCGGCCGCAACTGCGGGTCCGCGCCCGACACGTCCTGCCCACTCATCGATTGCGTTCCCAACCCGGCACCCCTGCTCGTGAACTCCTCCACAAGCCGAGTTTAAGCGATTGACTGCGGTCTCGGGAGTCAGAATTTAACCACCGGCGAAGGCTGCTTCGGCTAGACTGCCGGCGGGGACATGTGGGGACGAGGTTGAGGCCATGCTGCATCGATCATGGGGGCTCGCGCTGGCCGCTCTGCTGAGCGCGTGCGCAATCACTGGACCGAAAACAGCCGATGAGGCGCCACCGGCGTTTGTCTGCGCCGTCTACCCGGCTGCCGACCCCTATCTCGGCGAGGCTCTGCAACCCGGAGAGATCGCGGAAGCCGGCCGCCTGATCCGGACCCTGAGCGATGAAATCCGGCAGGAATACCCGCCTGGCGTCGCGCGGCGCGATGCGCACACCAAGGCCCATGGCTGTGTCAGGGCGCGGTTCTCGGTCAATGAGGACATTCCGGCCGACCTGGTCCATGGCGTCTTTCAGCCCGGAGCGAGCTACCCCGCGCTGCTGCGCTATTCAAATGGCACCCCGGGCGCACCACGCCCTGACATCAAGGGTGATATGCGCGGCATGGCGATCAAGCTGTTCGACGTGCCCGGTCCCAGGCTTTTCGAGACGCCGGGGCGCGAAAAGGAGCATGACTTCATCCTGATCAGCAAGCCCTACTTCTTCATCAACGGCACCCGCCACTACGCAGAACTGTTCCAGGCGCTGGACAGCGACAGCATGCTGAGCAAGCTCAAGATTCCCTTTCTGCTGGGCTGGCAAGGCTCGATCAACGCCTGGCGCATGCTTCACCAGACCATAGCCAACCCCCTGGAGACGCAGTACTTTTCCCTGGTGCCCTATCAGCTTGGCCTGGGTGAGGAACGCATTGCGGTGAAATATTCCGCCAAGCCCTGTGAGCCGGGCACCTCGCGCATCCCCGACAATCCCGGCATGAATTACCTGAGGGAGGCCATGGTTGACACCCTGGGCACCGGCGAGGCCTGCATGATCTTCATGATCCAGCGCCGCACCAGCCCCTCGCTCAGCGTGGAAAACTCGGTCATCGCCTGGCCAGAGGACGAGGCGCCGTTCATTCCTGTCGGCCGCATCACCGTGCCCTCGCAGAACTTCAATACGCCGCAGCAGAACGCAGCCTGCGAAAACCAGAGCTTCAATCCCTGGCGGGTGCTGCCCGCCCACAAGCCCCTTGGAGCGATCAACCGGACACGGCGCGTGCTGTATGAACACGCCAGTGAGCTGCGCAGGGGACTCAACGGGGTCGAGGACAAGAACTAGGACTGGAATCAGTCACTGAGGGAGCACGCATGCACCATGTCATTCTTCTGGTCGCCGTCCTGCTGGCCGGCTGCAGCGGCCTCCGGGCCAAGACGCCCGGTTGCTGCGAACCCACACAGGACGGTGACCCGCTCACCCTGATGCAGAACTGGAGCGAGGCGGACCGGGCCGTTTTCTACCACACCCCGCAAGGCTCTCCCATCCTGCCCTACGACTGGTTCCTCGCGCTGGAGCAGCCACAGGCCGAAGCCCCCTTCAGGGAACGCGCGCACCTTGAATCCTTCGGCATGGTGTACTGGGGATCGGATCCCGACCTGAACCCCGACGGCCTGCCCGTGGGCCTGACCCGCGACACGGACATCTACGGCCAGGACGCCATGCTCGGCATGAACTGCGGCGCCTGCCATACCGATGTCATCCATTACAAGGGCCATCGCATCCTGGTTGACGGGAGCGGCGCCCATTTCGATTTCTGGCGATTCATGCAGGCGCTCGATGCGGCGCTGGAAGAGACCCGATCCCAGCCGCCGAAATTCATCCGTTTTGCCGGCACGCTGCTGAACAAGCCGCAACCGAGCGAAGCCGAGCTTGACGCGCTGGCTCGACAGCTCGACGGCCAACTGGACAGCCGGCGGGAGTGGCGGCGCCGCAACGACACGGATCTCGAACCCGGCCCCGGACGGGTGGACGCGCTGAACATCATCCTGAACCAGGTCACGGCTGGCATGCTCCAGCAGCCGGAAAATGCCAAACCGCCCAGGGCACCGGTCAGCTTTCCCTATGTCTGGGATGCGCCGTATCTGGATTGTGTGCAATACAACGGCGCCGTGCCGAACGCCGGCGCAGGGGCCGTAGGGCGCAATGTCGGGCAGGTGCTCGGCGTATTTGGCCAGGCCGTCCCCCTGGGGGCCAAGGTGCCCCCCGGCTACCCGAACTCCGTGCGAACCCACAATCTGCTCGCACTCGAAGACAAGATGCAGAGCCTGCGTTCTCCCTCCTGGCAGGAACTCGCCGCCCGTGGCGTGCTGCCGCCGCTGGATTCGAGCAAGGTCGAGGCGGGGCGTCAGCTGTATGCCACGCACTGCAAGGGCTGTCATCAATTGATCGAGGACTGGCCACGCGAGCTGGCGAGCATTCCGGTGACCCGGATTCCAGCCAGCGAGATCGGCACAGACGCCACATCCACCAATGATTTCGCGGACCGCAGGGTCAGGTCAGGACCGCTGCGCGGGCGCAAGCTGGGTTACCTGGACGGGCCGGCATTCGGCGAGGACGCTGCAGCCAGCGACGTCCTCGTGCACATGACCACCGGCGTGATGATCAACGATCTGAGCCTTGTCCGGCAGTTGCTGCCGGGCATCCTTGGCGCCAAGCTCGGTCAATGGTGGGACAGCCTGCTGCACAGACTGAAACTCAGGCCATCCCGTGAAGAGGCCGCCACGGCCATGCTCCAGGGCGGCGGGTCGCAGGAGCAGATAGATCGTGCACGCCATGCCAACTTCACCCATCGGGCCCATGTCACCCGAGCCCTGCAGGAGAACGGGCTGAAGCAGGACGGCCCTGACGCCGACAAGATGCCCGACTGTGCGGACAACAACCCGCCCCGGTACCGGGCCAAACCCCTCAACGGGGTCTGGGCCACCGGTCCTTTTCTGCACAACGGCTCGGTGCCAAGCCTTGCGCACCTGCTGAAGCTGAAGGAGCGACCAGAGCGATTCCATGTGGGATCGCGGGAGTTCGACCCCACGCTCGTCGGCTTCGTCAGCGAGGCCGTAGCCGGGAGCATGGAGTTCAACACCAGCTTGCCCGGAAACAGCAACGCAGGCCATGACGGGGACCACCAGGGGGTCAATCTGAGCGACGCGGAAAAATGGGCGCTCCTGGAATATCTCAAAAGCCTGTAGCGCCCTGAACGCTCAGCAGGTGTCTCCCCGCTGAACAGGCCCTCACGCCGCAGCTGCGAAAGGCCGGCGTGTTGACATCTTGCTCACGCGAGGCCGCGAACACTAAGGCTCCTTTCCCATAGCCGGTGTTCTGTCCATGACGCCCATTGCCCTGTTGCTGGCCACCCTTGGCCTGATTCTGCTCCCTCTGGCGCTGCTCACCTGGCGGCAGCGCTCCAGTCGTGCGGCGCGCATTGCCCAGGCCTGGCGAGGGGCACGGGACAAGGAGCGCCTGAAAACCGAAACCCTCCAGGCCATCGAGCGCCGGCTGGAGAACCTGGTGGCTTCCGAACAGGCTTTGCTGGCGACCATTCGCCAGTTGCAGGAGCAGATCGACGGCCTGCCGGACAATGCGACCCAGGACGACAGCCTGGAGGAAATCCGCACCGGCACGGCCTCCACGATCCGGCAGCTGGCCGAGCTGATGGAAGCCCAGGTCGATGGATATGGCGAAGCTCGCCTCAAGGATGTGGCCAACCAGCTGGCCGCTCGCCATGCGGACAGCGGCACGGCCGTCGCGCGGCTGCAGGATGTGCTGCAGGAAGACGTTCCCGGCTCTCTGTCGATGCGGAACGAGACACCGAAACAGGCCACCGCTGAGGACAGCCTGCCGGACTTGGAGGAGTTCCCGCAGGAACCTGCTCCGCTGATCAGCAAGACGCCGCCACTCACCGAGGAACAGCGGATCCACTGACGCCGTGACGCCGTGACGCCGTCACGCTGCGGCCGCAGCGTGGCGGGTGGCTTCAGTCAGTGAATTTGCGGAATGCCGCGCTGATCTCTGAGGTCAGGCGGTCCAGACGGGTCTTGCCTTCTTCAAAGGCGTCCTCCGCCATGTCCGAAAGCTCCCCCAACTGCTTGCGCGCCTGACTGACCTGGCTTTCCAGCTGCTTCTGCAGATCCAGCAGCCTGAGCTTTCCATCGGCCGTCTGGCCTCGCATCCGGGCCTTGAGCTGATCCAGCCGCGCCAGTTGCTCGTCCAGCCGGGCCTGGGCCTTTTCCATGTAGATTTCTCTTTTGCCCACAGTCCACTCCTTGCTGTTCAGGAATTCAGCATAGCCTGAACGACGGCTTCCAGAAAGCGCCAGCGCCGCCCATCCCGGACGGCCCGATCAGCCCGTTTTCAGTACCACCAAGCCCCCGGGGCACTGCCGCGGAAGCCCTGCGATCATCCCCCGGACCGGCCCGGCCCCCGTCTGGGCCGCCCGAAAGCGGGCTCTCCCTCCGAAACATCCGACTCCGGCTCGGCAGGCGCCTCCTCAAGCGCTGCCCCTGCGACATTGTCAGGCACTTTGAAAGCCGGCATTTCACACCCCCGCCCTTCCATCGCCCCAAGCAGATACGCGCGTCTGACCAGTCCCCGCTCGCGGGCCAGCGCCGCCCTGACCGCCTTGCCTTCGGAATCGGTGACAGCCAGAACCGTCTGCACGACCGGTTGCACGAAACCCAGAACCGTTTCGACCGCGAGATTCCTGCCGTAATCCCTCACCCTCTGACCGACAGTGGCAGGCGCCGGCACGGGCGCTTCGACGGCGCTCTCGCCCAGTCTGTCATCAATTTCGCGCACTTCCTCGGCCATCGCGAGGCAAGGGTCGTCGGCCGATGCCGCGTAGGCCGGTGAATACAGCAAAGGGAAATCCCCCGGCTGAGCCGCCGGCCGTGTGGCGCAACCGGATAACAGCAAGAGGCCAGACGCACAAAGCAAGATCTTCCTATCCATCCCTGTCATACCCCTCCAGGCAGCGCATTGCGATTTCGCAGTGGGCGACCACGTCCAGCGGCACCGCCCCTTTCTTGCATCCATTATGAACCTTTTGCCCCGGGGGTTTGCCGATTGACTGCCCCCCTTGTCGACTGTGGCGGGCGAGACAACTCATCCTGCCGGGCATGGCCCGAGCATCATCCCGCATCGTCACACTCCTGAAGTCCCAGGGCTCGCAGTGTGGCGAGGAAATCCGATTGTGGCGATGCCACTAGGCAATGCTCGTCCCCCGTTGCCGGGTGCGAGAAACGGAGGCTTGTCGCCGCCAGGTAAAGCCGGTGATAGCCGCGCCAGGACCAGAACAGATGATTGTGGTGACGATCGCCATGATTCACGTCCCCGATCACCGGATGGCTGACATGGTTCAGGTGGCGCCGGATCTGATGCTTCCTGCCCGTTTCCGGCTGCAATTCGAGCAGGGCATACCGCTGCTGGGGGAATCTGGCCAGAGGCCGGTCCAGCACCGCCCGGCCGCGGCAGCGAAAGCGGGTCAGGGCTGGCTGCAGCGGTGGCGCCCCGCCGCGATCGGCGTCACCCATGGCATCAGGCTGGTACCGCAGCGGCCTGTCGATGCAACCCTGCTCTGGCGGCCAGCCCCGCACCAGCGCCAGGTAGGATTTCCTGATCTCCCGTCTGGCGAACTGGGCGGCCAGTTTACGGGCGCTCTGGGGATCCAGCGCGAACAGCAGCAGGCCGGAGGTCGCCTTGTCCAGGCGATGCACCGGGTAGACCCGTTGCCCCAGCGCGTCACGTGTGATCTGCAGGGCGAAGCGGGTCTCCTGCCTGTCGATTGGCGAACGATGGACCAGCAGGCCAGCGGGCTTGTGCACCGCGACCAGCCATGGATCGCGGTAGATCACTTGGAATGCGCCCAGATCACATCGCGTGTGCATCAGGCTCCGGGGCTCATGCTCGGCCATGAAGAGCCACTAGGCCGCGGCCGTGATCGGGCGTCCAGCCGCCGTCTGCCTGACAGGAGTGACTGGCGATCCCGCTCCGGCCCGCTGCGCCACCGCGCTCAGAGCCGGCCGTGTTTCAGGCGGCCCTGCCCTCAAGTCCCGCCAACCGGACACGGAAACGCTGTGAGGAGCGGGCCTGTCACCGGGCTGAGCGATCGCGTTGCCCACCGCTGGATCCGCATGCCGCAGCGACCCGGGCGGGCCAGACCACTCCGCCCCGCCGGGCCTGGCCACGCCGCCACGACAACGGCCTGCTGCCGCGAAGCCTACTGCCCGGCGCGTGCGGCCGCGTCGGGACTGAAGTCCCTGGGGGCCATGGGCAGATTCAGGCGCCACCAGTCATCACCGCGTTCGTTCGTGAGGTAGGTGGCCTCGTAACTCTTCGAGGTCAGGTCATGGTAAATCGAGGCGCCGCGATGGAAGGCCTGGGCCTCCTGGGAATAGAAATAAGCCACCATGCCCACGCGCCACAGCTTGTCCTGGCCATCGAAATTGTCACCCCACATGGCCAGCCAGCTGTCCTCGTCGGCATAGATCACGCGACGCTTGTAGATGTGACGGACCCCCTCCTTCAGATTGGCCTCGATAACCCAGACCCGGTGCAGTTCATAGCGGAAGTGGTCAGGGTTGACTGTCCTGGGGGTAATGATCTGATCGTAGGTCAGATTCGGGCTGTTGAACTCGAAATTGTGATAAGGCACCAGCATCTCGCGGCGACCGATCAGCTTCCAGTTGTAGCGCTCCGGGGAGCCATTGAAGATGTAATCGTCATCCGCGGTGCGCAGCCCCGAGGGCGGCACCGGATAGTCGAAGCCGACCTCCGGCGCCTTGCGCACCCGACGGATCCCGGGCAGGTATTGCCAGCTCTGGGTCGCATCGCTGACGAAGGCGTTGGGCTGGTAGCCGACGGCGACGAAGCCCTTTTCCCGATCGGGCAGCAAAAAGTGCAGGAAGAAGAAGCCGTTGATGTGCTCGCTTTCGTAGCGCTTCCGATTGGACGGATCCGGGTGGGTACCCGTGTTCATGGTGCGAAAGCGCACCCGTCCCCAGGCGATCTGATTGTTGGCGTAGACATCGGCGATGTCGTAAGTGCTTTGCTCCGAGCCCGTGCGGTGCGGGTTGATCACATTCCAGATCGCTTCCAGGCCATTGGCGGGAAACGGGAAGGGATGCGCGCCCGTAACCCCTTTGATCGCCAGGCCCTCATGCAGGATCTCCGCCTCCTTCGCGTTCTGCTTGACCACGTCGCAGACCCAGTCCCGCGGTTTGAAATCGCGGTGTGAGGGAAAGACGCGCATACGATAGTGCTCGGGGTAGGCGGTCAGCAGCGCCTTTTGCCCGTCGGTGAGCAGATCCTCGTACTCGGCCATGTTGTCGCGGGTCACCACGAACAGCGGCTCTTCGTCCGCATAGGGCCCGGGCTCCCAGCCATGCGGCTTGCTCATGCCCGGCCAGCTGCCCTGGTACTTGCCCGTGTACGCGGCCACTCCGCGCTCCGAGCCGGCGCGCACGGCGCCCATGCAGGTCAGCTCATCGGTATCCAGCCGTGCAATGTCCTCGGCCGAGGCGGCGGCTCCGGCCGCTCCGGCCCAGATGCCACTCAACACCGCGCAGATGGCGGCCGTGCTCACTTTCATCATTGTCTTCTCTCCCCCAGCCTTGTTTCCGGCTGCACTATCCCTTTCCGGCCCGGCGTTCGCCCTACATCCGCTTGGCCACTTCCTCCAGCATCACCTCGGTGGCGCCACCTCCGATCGCCTCAACCCGGGCATCCCGGGCCATGCGTGCGATCGTGGTGTCCGCAAGATAACCCGCACCGCCATGAAACTGCACGCAATCGTATAGCACCCGGTTGACCAGTTCGCCGCATTGGGCCTTGACCATGGACACTTCCTTCACGCAATTCAGACCCTGCGTGTCCAGCCATGCCGTGTGATACAGCAACTGGCGGGCCGCGGCGACCTCGGTCTGGCGCTGGGCCAGACGCTGGCGAATCGTCTGTTTATCCCACAGGCACCCGCCGAACGCCTTGCGCTGGCGAACCCAGTCGACCGTCAGATCGATCGCCGTCTGCGCTTCACCAATGGCCTGCGCGGCGACGGTGAGCCTTTCGTTCTGGAAGTTCTGCATCACCGCGTAGAACCCGCGGTTCTCCTCGCCCAGCAGGGCGTCGGCCGGCAGGTGAACATCGTCAAACACCAGTTCCGCCGTGTCGGAACACCACCAGCCACTCTTGTCCAGCGCCCGACCGACCGAGAAGCCCGGTGTGCCCTTCTCCACCAGGAACATGCTGATGCCACGGGAGCCGCGCGCGTCGGGATCGGTCTTCGCGGCCACGAACACCAGATCGGCATGCACCCCGTTGGTGATGAACATCTTGCTGCCATTGAGGCGCCAGCCATCGCCGTCACGCTCGGCGCGGGTCCGGATTCCGGCGACGTCCGAACCGGCGTCGGGCTCGGTGACGGCCACAGCGGTGATCAGTTCGCCCCGGATGATGGCGGGGAGGTAGCGGGCCTTCTGGACCTCGCTGCCGGCGTTGGCCAGATGCGGCGAGGCCATGTCGGTGTGCACCAGTACGGTGATCACGAAACCACCGTAGCTGGACTTGGCCAGTTCTTCTGCCAGGACGACGCTGGCCAGGGTATCGAGTTCGGCGCCCCCATAGGCCGCCGGATAGCGAATGCCCAGCAGGCCCAGTTCGCCGAGTTGACGCAGCACCGCGCGCGGAACCATGCCCGCCTTTTCCCAGGCGCCCGCGTGGGGCTTGACTTCGCTTTCGACAAAGCGTCGCACCTGCTCGCGCAACATGTCATGTTGCGCATCGAAATAAATCTGCTGATGGTTCATTCGCTCTCCTGTGCGGCCAGGCTGACGAGCAGGTCCCCGGAATTCACCGCGTCCCCGGCGCTGATCGACACGCCGGTGACCACCCCAGCCTGAGAGGCACACAGCTGCTGCAGCATTTTCATGGCTTCCAGCACCACCAGCGGCTGGCCCGCGCTGACGTCCTCGCCTTCTGCGACAAGCACCTCCACCACCTGGCCCGGCGTCGGTGCCGTCAGCTGTCCGCTGCCGACACCCCCCTCCTGCCCGGCGCCTGCGACGCCAGGGCTTCCCGCAATCCGCCAGACCGGCTGGGCGGGATGCCCGGTCAGCCGCAGATGCTCGCCAGCCAGGGCCACCGCGACACGGACCCGGCCCTGCCCATCCCTGAAACTCAACAGATGACCGTCGAGCCGTGCCTGGCTCACCTTGAGCACCGGTTCCCCGTCCAGGATCACTTCGAAGTCGCCCCGGCACCCCCTCACCTGGGCGGCCTGCACCTGCCCTTCCGCATCCTGCAGATACCACCAGGCCTGGCCTGGGCGGGCGCTGGTCTGCCCGATACGCCAGGCGCCCAGACGCGCCCAAGGGCCGTCCCCGATCGGCTCGCCGGCAAGATGCCGCGCCAGCACGGCGCAGGCCCGATCCCGCGGCTGCGGCGTGGCTGGCCGCCAGCCTTCGGGCCAGGACTCGCTCAGCAGTCCGGTCAGATGACGCCCTTCGACAAATGCCGGAAGGCACAGCACATCCTGCAGAAATGCGGTGTTCAGCCTCGGACCATCAACGTGGAAATCCGCCAGCGCCCGGCCGAGTTTGCGCCGCGCCGCAGCCCGGTCCGGGCCATGGGCGATCAGCTTGGCCAGCATGGAATCGTAATACGGACTCACCTCGCTGCCGGCCCGGACACCGGAATCCACCCGCACGCCATCAAGCCTTGGCTCGCGATAGCTCGTCAGCCGCCCGGTCTGCGGCTGATAGCCGGCGGCCGGATCCTCCGCTGCGATGCGTGCCTCGATGGCCCAGCCCCTGCAGCTCAGCTGGGCCTGCGCGAAATCGATCCGGTCCCCGGCAGCTATGCGCAACTGCCAGATGGCCAGATCGACACCGGTGACCATTTCCGTCACCGGATGCTCCACCTGAAGCCGCGTGTTCATCTCCAGAAAATAGGCTTCGCCCCGCTGCGCATCGACCACGAATTCGACGGTGCCCGCATTGTCGTAGCCAATGGCCTCGGCCAGCCGCACCGCGGCATCGAGAACCTGCTGACGCAGCGTCGGGTCCAGATTCGGTGCCGGCGCCTCTTCGATGATTTTCTGGTAGTGACGCTGCACCGAACAGTCACGCTCGAAAAGATGCCGCACCTGGCCGTGGTGATCTCCCAGAATCTGGACTTCGATATGGCGCGGCGCCTCGATGTAGCGTTCCAGCAGCAGCGTCGCGTCGCCAAAGGCCGATCGTGCCTCCTCCCGCGCCAGCCTGAGGGCACTGTTCAGATCGCTCAGATCGTTGACACGCCGCATGCCCCGTCCACCGCCCCCGGCGCTGGCCTTGATCAGCAGCGGGGTGCCGATCCGCTGCGCTTCCGCCATCAGGCGTTCATCGCTCTGGTCCTCGCCGTGATAGCCAGGCACGCAGGCCACGCCCGCTTCGATGGCCAGCCGCTTGGCCTGGCTTTTGGCCCCCATGCTGGCGATGACGTCCGCCGAGGGCCCGACAAAGACCAGACCGGCCGCTGCGCAGGCGCGGGCGAAATCGGCGTTCTCGGAGAGAAAGCCATAACCCGGATGGATCGCGCCGGCGCCGGTCTCCTGGGCCGCACGGATCAGGGCCTGCGCATCCAGGTAGCTGGCCCGGGCTTCGGCCGGACCGATGTGCACCGCCTCGTCAGCGAGTTCCACGTGGAGCGCATCCGCGTCGGCGTCCGAGTAGACCGCCACGCTGAGCAGATCCAGTGCCCGGCAGGCCCGGATCAGGCGCACCGCGATTTCGCCCCGGTTGGCGATCAGAACCTTGTCGAATCCGCTCACGGGTCTACATCCGGTAGACCGGCGTATGCCGGTCGTTGTGGGGCACCGTGCCGACCAGGGCCAGGCACAAACCCAGCACATCCCGGGTCTGCGACGGCTCGATCAGCCCGTCATCCCACAGGCGGGATGTGGCGTAATAGGGATCGGTCTGCTCGGCATACTGCTCACGCACCGCCTTTTCGATCTCATCCAGCTCCTGCTGGCTCGGCGGTGGCAGTTTCAGATTGGTGCGGCGCAGTTCGAGCATCACGTTGGTGGCGATGTCGGGCGACATGGTCGCGATCTCCGCCGTCGGCCAGGCAAACAGGAAATCCGGCCTGAAACCCCGCCCGCACATGCCGTAGTTGCCGGCCCCGTAGGAACCGCCGATCACCACGGTGAGCTTGGGTACCTGCGCGTTGGCCACGGCGTAAACCATCTTGGCACTGTGCTTGGAAATGCCCCCGCGCTCGGCCTCCGAACCGACCATGTAGCCCGAGATGTTCTGCAGGAACAGCAGCGGAATGCGGCGCTGCTCGCACAGGGCGATGAAGTGCGCGCCCTTGAGCGCGGAGGCCGAGAACAACGCGCCATTGTTGCCCAGGATGCCGACCGGCATGCCGTGAATGCGGGCCGTGGCGCAGACCAGCGAATCGCCCCACTCCGGCTTGAACTCGACCATGGCACTGCCATCGACCAGCCGGGCGATGACCTCACGGCAATCGTAGGGCACCCGGCGGTCCTGACTCACCACCCCTCCCAGTTCCTCCGGGTCATACAGGGGGGCGGCCGCGGGCGCCGCCAGTGCCGGCTCGCGGGCAGGAAGATTCAACTCCGCCACCAGCTCGCGCAGCAGCGCCAGCGCTTCGGCTTCGCTGCCCACCATGTGATCCGACACACCCGATTCCCGGGTGTGCATGGCCGCCCCGCCCAGGCTTTCCCCGTCAATGGTTTCGTTCACGGCGATCTTGACGATGGACGGTCCACCCAGGTGGATGCGGGCATTGCCCTCGACCATGATGACCTGATCGGACAGCGCCGGTATGTAGGCCCCGCCCGCCGTGCAGCCACCGAACACGGCGGATATCTGCGGCAACCCGGCCGCGGACATGCGGCACTGGCGCCAGAAGCCGTTGCCGAAGTGGTCGCGATCCGGAAACACCCGATCCTGCTCCGGCAGGTATCCGCCGCCGCAATCGACCAGGTACAGGCAGGGCAGGCGTTGCTGGCCGGCGATTTCCTGCGCCCGCACGTGTTTCTTGACCGTCTCGTGATAGTAGGAGCCGCCCTTCACCGTGGCGTCATTCGCAATGATCACGCAGGGCGTGCCCGACACCATCCCGATGCCCGTCACCACCCCGGCGCTGTGTACCTCCCCGCCATACTGGCCATAGGCAGCCAGGGTCGACAGTTCGAGAAAAGGCGTGCCCGGATCCACCAGGCGGTCAATCCGGTCGCGCGCCAGGATCTTGCCGCGCTCGTGGTGCCGCTCGCGCAGCTTCTCGTGGCCCCCCTGCATGGCCCGGTCGCGGCGCTCCCGCAGCTGCGACAGCAGTCTGGCGTAGTGCTCGGCGTTGTCCTGGAACGCGGCCGCCCGGGTGTCTATTCGCGTGGACCAGACGCTCATGATTTCAAGGCTCCACTGAGGAGAATGTCGGCGTAGTGATCGGCCAGCGCTGCAATCCGGCCCTTGCGCCCGTCAAACCAGTCCAGCGTGGCATTGAGACTGCCGATCAGGAGCAGCCGCAGCAGCTTCAGGTCGAGCTCCGGACGCAGGGCCTCGCGAACCTGCGGGCGCTGCAGCAGTTGATCCCAGAGCCGCTCGTAACGGCGCCGCTCGGTCGCATTCGCCCGTCTCACCTCCTCCGGCACGTGGTGATAGATGCGTACGTTCGCCGAGCTGTAATCATTGAATTCGAACAGGGTTCGCAGATGCGCGAGCATGCCGGCCCGCAGCAGGCGATCCGCCGGCGTGTCTTCCGGCAATGCCGCGACGGTCTGCAGCACCTGATCGTGCACCGCTGCAATGCCGATGTTCAGCACCTCCAGCACGATCTCTTCCTTGGAGGCGAAGTGGTAATAGACGCTGCCCGCCTTCATGTCCGCGCCGGCTGCGATGTCGCGCAGGGACACGGCCGAATAGCCGCGCTCCCGGAACAGGGCGGCGGCCGCGTCCAGAATGCGGGCGCGGCTCAGGTCGGCCTTGGCCGGGCTGGTTGCCGCCGGGCTCATGCGCGCCCCCGGGCCAGGGCTAGAACCCGCTGCGCACGCAGCAGGTGAGGCCGGTCCAGCATGCGGCCGTCCAGGGACACGCTACCGGCCTCAGGCCGCTGATCGAAGGCTTCGATCACGGCCTGCGCCTCGGCAATCTCCTGGGCACCGGGAGTAAAGCTGTCGTTGATGATCGGCAGTTGAGCCGGATGGATCGCCAGCATGCCGGTGAACCCATCCAGACGGGCCTCCCGACAGGCGTCAATCAGGCCTGTCTCGTTCCGGAAGTTGGTGAAGGCGGTCTCGACCGCCTGGACTCCGCTGGCGCCCGCGGCCATCAGGCAGGCGGTGCGGGTCTGCAGAAAAGGCAGACGATAGGCGCCGTCGGCTCCGCGCGAATCCGCCGCGCCGATGCCGGCGGCCATGTCCTCGGCGCCCCAGCTCAGCGCACACACCCGCGTATCCAGGCTTTGGTAACTGGCCAGATTGAGCATGGCCAATGGCGATTCGAAGGCCACCAGGGCCAGCCTGGTGGCGCCGACTTCGATCCCGTTGTCTTCCTCCAGCCGACTCAGTTCGGCAGAGACCCGTGTCGCATGATCCGCATGCTCGGCTTTGGGCAGCACGATGCCCTCGGGCCGGCCGGGCAGCACAGCGGCCAGGTCCGACAGTGCATGCGGGGTATCCAGCGCGTTGATCCGGACCCAGGCTGAGCCGCGTCCCCGCGGTGCGTCGCGCAGATGGGCCAGGACCATCTCGCGGGCCAGCGCCTTGCGCGGCTCCGTGACCGCGTCCTCCAGGTCGAAGATCACGGCATCGGCGTCCAGCGCGGGAGCCTTGCCGAGCATCTTTTCAGAATCGCCCGGCACGAACATCCACGAGCGGTTCACGAAGCCACAGCCTCCGGCTGTTTGAGCATCAGCGCGATGCGCTCGCATTCCGCCACCAGTTCGTCTTTCTGGTTATAGGCCCGATGAATGAAGGTGACGATACCGTCCTGCGGACGCGAACGACTTTCCCGCTTGGCCTTGATCTCGGTCTGGAAATGCAGGGTGTCGCCATGAAACACGGGACGCGGAAAGCGCACGCTCTCCCAGCCCAGATTGCCGCTGGTGGTGCCCAGGGTGGTGTCGTACACGGTCACCCCCACCATCAGGGCCAGGGTGAAGGTGCTGTTCACGATGCGGGTCCCGAATTCCGTTTCGTTGCGGCAATACTCCTCGTCAAGATGCAAGCGCGCCGGATTGTGCGTCAGCGCGGTGAACAGCAGGTTGTCCGTCTCCGTGACGGTGCGCCGGATCGGATGATCGAAGGTCTGCCCGATTTCGAATTGTTCGTAATAGAGTCCCGCCATGAGCTCCTCGCTTGGCTGTCCGGCGGTCGGCTTTCGCCGCGTCGCCACATGAATTAATCTAACAAACGTTCGACAGTTTATGTGAATGCGACAGGACGGAGCAAGCGGGTCATGACAAGCGAATCGGAGAGACTCTGGGAACCGGACAAGGCGCGCATCGACAGTGCGGAAATGAGCCGTTTCATGCGCTATCTGCATGACAGCCGCGGCCTCCAATTCGACGATTATCACGCCCTGTGGCGCTGGTCCGTGGCCGATATCGCCGGCTTCTGGGAAGCGCTCTGGCAGTTCTACCGGATCGACAGCCAGCAACCGTCGCGCTGCGTGCTCGAAAAGCCGTCGATGCCCGGCGCCCGCTGGTTTCCCGGCGCGCGACTCAATTTCGCCGAACATCTGCTTCGGGCCGGCCAGGACCGGCCTGACACCACGGCCCTGCTTCACGCCAGCGAGACGCATGACCTGCAAAGCCTGAGCTGGCGAGAATTGAGCGGCCAGGTGGCGCGACTGGCGCATCGCCTGCGCGAAGCGGGCGTCGCACCCGGCGACCGCGTGGTCGCCTTCATGCCCAATGCACCCGAAACCGTGGTCGCGTGTATCGCCTGCCTGAGCATTGGTGCCGTCTGGTCGGTCTGCTCGCCGGAATTCGGGACCGCGACGGTGCTGGATCGCTTTGCCCAGATCGAGCCGACGCTGCTCATTGCCGTCGACAGCTATGGCTACGGCGGCAAGGTCTTCGACCGGCAGGACGAGCTGCGCGAGATCGTCAGGGGCCTGCCCAGCCTGCGCGCTGTGATCCATGTACCCGGCCCAGCTGCGCAAGGCGCCGCACCGCTGCCCGACTGCCTGGACTGGACCGCAATCCAGTCCGGCCCCGTTCCGGCAATGGCATTCGAATCCGTGGATTTCGACCACCCGCTCTGGGTGGTCTATTCCTCGGGCACGACCGGCCTGCCCAAGGCCATCGTGCACGGTCACGGCGGCGTGCTGCTGGAACTGCACAAGATGCTTGGCCTGCACGGCAATCTGTCCCCCGGCAAGCACATGCTCTTCTACACCAGTTCGGGCTGGATCATGTGGAACATCCTGATCTCGGCCCTGCTGGTGGGGGCGGTTCCGGTGCTGTACGACGGACACCCGGCCGCTCCCGAGATCGACCTGCTCTGGCGCCTGGCGGGCCAGGCCCGGGTCAACCTGTTCGGTGCCAGCCCGACCTACCTGGCCATGATGCAAAAGCACGGGGTCGTCCCCGGCCACAGCCACGACCTGAGCAACCTGGAGGGCGTACTGCTGACCGGCTCGCCCGCCACCCCGGAATCGATGCAATGGCTGTATGACAACGTGAAGGCTGACCTCTGGGTCACCTCCCAAAGCGGCGGCACGGATGTGGCTTCGGCTTTCGTCAACGGCAGCTGCATCCTGCCGGTGCATGCAGGTGAGATTCAGGCCCGCGCTCTGGCGGTCGATGCGCAGGCCTGGGACGATGCCGGGCGCAGCGTGATCGGGGAAGTGGGCGAGCTCGTCATCACCCAGCCCATGCCCTCCATGCCGCTGTATCTCTGGAACGACCCCGACGGCGAACGCTATCGCCAGTCCTACTTCGAACCCTGGCCGGGCGTCTGGCGGCACGGCGATTTCTTCGAGCTCAATGCCCGCGGCGGCTGCTACATCCGCGGACGCTCGGATGCCACGCTGAACCGCTACGGCGTGCGCATCGGCACGGCCGAGATCTACCGCTGCGTCGAGGCGCTGGAAGAGATCGAGGAAGCCCTGGTCGTCAATCTCGACCTGCCGGGCGGCCGCTTTCACATGCCGCTGTTCGTCCAGATGGCACGCGGGGCATGCCTGGATGACGCGCTCATCGCGCGCATCAATCAGGCGCTGCGCGAGAATTGCTCACCCCGGCATGTGCCCGACGAAATCATCGCAGTGCCGGAGATTCCCTACACCCTGACCGGCAAGAAGCTGGAGGTGCCGGTCCGCAAGATCCTGCTGGGGGCCCGGCCGGACCGAGTGGCCAGCCGTGATGCCATGCGCAACCCGGACGCCCTGGATGCCTTCTGCGCCGCCGCCCGGCAGATGACCGCGCTGCGCAAACCCGCACAGGACGACCAGGACTGAGCCGGAGCGGCCGGCAAGGGATGGCTCAACCAGGAGGCCTGCGCGCTCCCCTGACCCGCACCCGCAGCCCCTCGGGCTGCGTATATGGCCGCGCCAGTGGCCGGACCCGATCCGGATCAACGACCTCCAGATCAAAATGGTTGATCCAGTAGGACACCATTTCCACGGCCATCAGTTCGCCAAGCATGGAGCCGGTGCAACGGTGGCTGCCGGTACTGAAAGGCAGCACCCGCCTGCGCAGCTCGCTGGCTTGCGGCCCCATGAAGCGGCCCGGGTCGAAACGCTGGGGCTCGGGAAAGAATTCCGGATTGAGATGGTCGCCGGCAATGACGATCAGGATCTCGTCACCCTTGCGGATGCGGTAGCCCTTGAATTCGATGTCCCGGTCAGCGAAACGCAGCACCGCTGGTCCCGGCGGATTGATCCGTGTCGTTTCCAGGAACGCCGCCCGCAGAAACTTCTGATTCACCGGATCGACCACTCCACCGGACTCCCGGGCCAGATCCGCATATTCCTGGCGCGCCTGCTCCAGATCCGCCGGATGGGTCAGCAAGCGGTAGATCAGGAAGGAACTGGCTGCCGCGAGGGTATCGAAGCCGGCCAGATAGGCTCCCAGCGGCACAGCCACCAGATCGGCGTCCTCCCAGTCTTCGAGTCCCGGTGGCGGGGGCAGCCCGAGGTAGTTGCCCACCAGCGTGGTGGCCGCCAGTTCCGGGTTGGCACGGATTTGACGGACCAGATCCAGCAGGTGCTCGCGCATCCGCCGCATCGCGGAGACATAGGCCGGGTTCTTCAGGATGAGGCGCGGCGCATGACCAAAAGTGGCCCAGATCAGCGTGTGCACCACCAGGGCCAGCTCCTTCTTGCTGAAAGGAAATGGCTCGCCGTTGAGGATGTTCGACAGCACGTCAACCGTCTGCGTCTGGGCTTCATGCAGCATGTCGAGCTCCACCCCGGACTGCCACGCAGCCGTATGGCGGACCAGGCAGCTCAGGATGTCCTCGCGACACTGGGTTTCGAGGTTCCGGTTCATGACCTGCAGATGGGCCTTGCGAAATTCCACGTGACGCGGCCCGTCAAACATGCTGGGCAGGCGGCTGCCCATCTGTTCATCCAGCACGTGCATGGAGTGACTGGTTCGCAGCCCGCTGTCCGCCTTCAGCAGATCGATGGCCTCCGGCCCGAACAGGCAGGTCATTTCGATGTGCAGCATGCGAATCCGGAAGGCATCGCCGTAGCGCTGCCGGCTCTTCCATAAGAAAGGCAGCACATCACCCATGAAGTCCCGCGCCGGGCCGATCAGCGGCCAGGACCGCACCAGCGGCGGACGGGATAAATCAGCGGAAGGCAAGCTGCTGGCAAGACTCATGATGCATCATCCTTTCAGTGGTTCCGGTGGCGCTTCGACTCGGTTCGCGGCAAGCCATCGGATCAGGCCGCCAGGCGGGCACCTGCCGGCGTGCGAGCCTCGTACAGGGTCACGACACAAGCCCCACCCAGCCCCAGATTGTGCTGCAGCGCCAGCCGCGCCCCGTCAACCTGACGCGCCTCGGCCCGGCCACGCAGTTGCTGGGTCAGCTCGAAGCACTGGGCAAGGCCGGTCGCGCCCAGAGGATGGCCCTTGGACAGCAGGCCGCCGGACGGATTGGTAACCACCTGACCGCCATAGCTGTTGTCACCGTCGGCGATGAAACGGGCGGCCTCGCCTTCCGCACAAAGCCCCAGGGCTTCATAGGTGATCAGCTCGTTGTGGGCGAAGCAGTCGTGCAGTTCCACGACATCCAGATCCCGCGGCCCGATGCCCGCCTGTTCGTAGACTGCACTCGCTGCTGATGCCGCCATGTCATAGCCCACCAGGCGACGCATGTCGGTGGATTCGAAACTGCTCGGGAAATCCGTTCTCATCGCCTGCGCGGCGATGCACACGTCGGCAGGAATGCCCTTTCGTCGCGCGAAGTCTTCCGAGACCAGCACCGCGGCCGCCGCGCCGCAGGTCGGGGGACAGGCCATCAGACGATGCATCACGCCGGGCCACAGCACCGGCGACGCCAGCACCTCATCGGCGCTGACTTCCTTGCGAAACAGGGCCAGCGGGTTGTTTGCCGCGTGCCGGCTGGCCTTGGCGCGAATCTCCGCCAGATCGCGCAGACTGCTGCCGTAGCGATCCATGTGCGCCTTGCCCGCTCCACCGAAGTACCGCAGCGCCATGGGCAGATCCGGCTCGCCAACGAGTTCGTCACAACGCGCGTCGAAATCATCAAAAGGCGTGGGCCGGTCCGGGAACACCGCACCCAGGGCACCCGGCTGCATCTGCTCGAAACCCAGGACCAGAACGCAGTCCGCCTGACCACCTGCGATGACCTGCCGGGCCAGGAACAGCGCGCTGGAACCGGTCGAGCAATTGTTGTTCACATTGAAGACCGGGATGCCGCTCATGCCGACCCGGTACAGGGCCTTCTGGCCGCTGGTGGAATCGCCATACACGTAGCCCACCTGAGCCTGTTCGATGTCGGCATAGTCCAGACCGGCATCGGCAAGCGCCCGACGGGCCGCCTGCGCACCCATTTCATCGTAGGCTGGCGAAGCGCCCGGCTTGCTGAACGGAATCATCCCGACACCGCCGACAAAGACATCCCGGCTCATACGCTCAGGCCTCCGCCAACCACCAGCACCTGACCGCTGACGTAGTTGGATTCCGGACAACAGAACAGATACACCCCGTCGGCCGCCTCTTCCGGGGTGCCAGCGCGCCCCATCGGAATCATCGACTTGAAGGCCTGCACACCCGCGCGCGGAATGCCGATGGGCACTTCCCGCCCCTCCACGGTGATGGTCTTCTTCTCGTCAACCGCCTGCGTCATGCGGGTCTCGATGAGGCCGAAGGCCACGCAGTTCACATTGACGTTCAGGCGCCCCCACTCCTTGGCCAGGGTTTTGGTCAGGCCGGTGACCGCCGCCTTCATGGCAGCGTAATTGGCCTGTCCGGCGTTACCGCCCAGACCGGCAAGCGAGGAGATGTTGACGACCTTGCGATAGACCGGCGTGCCCGCTTCGGCCTCGCGCTTGGCCGCCTCCCGGATGTGATGGGCGGCGGCCCGCAACAGCTTGAATGGGGCCTTCAGATGCACCTCGTACAGGGCGTCAAACTGCAGGTCCGACATCTTGTGAATCATGGCATCGTCGGTATAGCCGGCGTTGTTCACGATGATGTGCAGGTCGCCGAAGTGCTCCAGCGCAGCAGCCACATATCGCTCGGCGAAATCCGGGGCCGTAACGCTGCCCACGAACGCGCGGGCCCGGCCGCCCGCCTGCTCGATCTCGTCCACCACGGCTTGAGCCGGCTCCGGGTCCAGATCATTGACCAGAACAGCCGCGCCTTCGGAGGCGAGTTTCAGCGACAGGGCACGACCGATACCACGCCCACCGCCGGTTACCAGCGCGACGCGTCCATCCAGCTTTTTCATTGACTTCTCACATTGGGTTCGCAGGCGCCGCCGGCAGATCCCCGCGTCTCGCGGAGGAATACTCCCAGTGACCTTTTCTAACAAACGTAAGGTAGTTTTCTTAATTATTCAAGCCAGCTTTCGCGGCCGCGAGCCGGACTCTCGGACCGGGCCGGTGGAGCGCCTCTTCCACCGTGTCGTGAGCGGGCCAAACCGGCCGGACCGGCGCCGCCACATGCTCCGCCGCGTCGCGCACAGCGCCATGCCCGGCGCGGCGATTCCGGGAACCTGTGCCATGGACGCGGCGGGCCAGAACCGCCCCGCCCGATCGGGCCGCACTTCGGCTAACGCCCCACGGCACCATCCAGACCCTGCACGGTTCCCGCCGTGATCCGGACCCTTGGCCGCGACTGCCCGTCGCGGCCGGCGTCCGCCCCTGCCTGCCCGGCATGACTGCCGATCATGGCGCTGGCAGCGACCTTTCCGGCTTGCCGACGCCATCACCGTGCGGGACCCAAACCATAGTTCTGACAACCGGGCCGCCTGCCCTTTCGCAGGGCGACAATCTGAAACGGCATCCACACCATCAGCGCCCAATGACGCGGCAGCATGCCGGGACTAAGATTCCCGAATGAGCGAACACTACTGCCTCCACGCCTGGGAACTGTCCTATTTCAGCGCCAAGCTGCGTGCCTATCTGCGCTACAAGGGCCTGCCCTACAAGGAACGCC
>JBFKIN010000012.1:0-20853 GCA_041632255.1 Oceanococcus sp.
GCCTCCATGCGGCGCAGCGGCTTTGTCGATACCGCTCTGGTCAGCTTTCCCCAGCCGGTCTATCCCTCCGGCTGGTGGTCGGCCACGCTGGCCGGCAAGCAGGCCCTGAACCGGGAGCCTGATGCCGCGCGTGTGGAGCGACTGGCGGCGCAGACACAGTACTTCAATGCGGGCACCCTGCAGGGCGCGCTGGCGGTGCCCAATTTCGTCGCCCGGGCGTTGCGGTAACGGGCTGAGGCAGGCCGAGCCCTGCTAGATCTGGGCGCAGGCCTCGTCGGCCTGCTGCTGGGTGCGGGCGACCAGATTCTGACGCTCCTCATCGGCCAGTTTGTGGCGTGTGCCGTCGGGATTGTCGATGAACATGTCTCCGGCCCCCTGGTAGCGGGTCAGCCTGGCGCGGAATTCCTCGCAACGTTGCTGCGCGGTAGCGGTTTCCTTCCCTTCGGCGAAGGGGGTTTCCTTCTGCGGTGCGGGCGAGGCGTCGGCTTCCGCGTTCGCCGCGTCTTCCTCGTCAGCCGGTTCCTGCGCCGGAGCCACCTGCAGCGGCGGACGGCGGCGCTGAATCAACTCCGCTTTGACGGAGGGCTTCGGCGTATCGCCGTAATGCACATTGCCGTCCTCATCGACCCAGCGGTAGATGTCGGCGGCGGCGCCCAGGCTGACAGCCAGCAGCAGGCAGAGCAGGATATGGGGCATGACAGACTCCGGTACCGATCCGAAACGGAATGTGACAGCTTCGACGCAGGCCGTCCAGCCCGAGGTTGTCGAGCTGCCGGCCGGTCGGCATCAGCTCTGCGATTGTGGCGAGAGCCGGGCGTGGCCCCTGTGCGAGCAGCCCCCGCGGTCAGGGTGTGGCGGGGGGCGGGCCTTGCTGCTGACATCGCCGCGCTGGCTCTGGCTATGCCGCTGCGGCCGCTCGCGTGACCTCCCCTACTGCGATGGTCGCAGTCACGCCGGCGGCTGATTGCTCAGCCACACGCACTGATAGGGCGCCAGCTCCAGCTCGCCGAGTCGGTCGCCGACCGGCTCTCCGCCGATCAGGTCGACCCAGTGTTCCGTGCTGATCAGGTTGATATCGGACAGCGGTACCCGCTGGATCTCGTCGGTCACGTTGTTGAGGGCGAAGATGCTCTGGCGCCGGTCCATGCTCTGCCGCCAGAAGCCGAACACGCCGTCGCCCAGATGCATCGTGAACTGGGTGGCGTTGGGGTGAAAGGCGGGCTGCAGCCTTCGCAGGCGGATCAGCGCCCCCAAGCGCTCCATCACCCGGGCGGGCAGACTGGTGGAGTCGGCAAGCAGGCGCTCGATCGCCTGCTCTTCCCACTGGTGACGGTTGATGCTGCGCGGCGCACCGGTGGCGGCCACCCGCGCGTGGTCATTGGGCGTGCCGAGCAGGCTGTGAATGTAGAAGGCCGGAATGCCCTCCAGCGCGAGCATGATGGTGTGGGCGCAGAGAAAGCGCTCCAGCTGGTATTCGTCCTCGCCCGCCAGGGTGCCCTTGAGCGCGTCGATCAGCGCGATGTTGATCTCGTAGGGCAGGCGTTCCACCGAGTTCAGCGCCCGCCAGGAGACCTGGCCGCCGAAGTCCTCCATGCAGCGGATCAGGCGGGCGAGTTCGTCGCGATCGAGCAGGCCCTCGGTGGGACGCAGGCCGATGCCGTCATGTGAGGCGATGAAGTTGAGAAAGGTGGTGCCATGCTGGGCCGGTGGCATGCTCATCATCCAGGTCTTCAGATGGCGGCAGCTGCCGCTGACCAGTGCGTGCACCAGCAGCGGCGGCAGCGAAAAGTTGTAGACGATGTGCGCCTCATTGGCGTTGCCGAAGTAGGACAGGTTCTCCTGGTTGGGGATATTCGTCTCGGTAATGATCCAGGCGTCCGGGTTGCGATGCTCGACGAGGCAGCGCAGCAGGCGGACCAGTTCATGGGTCTGCGGCAGGTTGAGGCAGTCGCTGCCGGGTTCCTTCCAGAGGAAGGCCACCGCGTCGAGGCGGAAGATGCTGACCCCGGCGTCCAGCTGACGGCGCACGATGCGGGCGAACTCCAGCAGCACGGCCGGATTGGCGAAATTCAGGTCGACCTGATCGTGGCTGAAGGTGCACCAGACATGCCTGTGACCCTGGGCCGTTTCGGTCGGCCGCAGCAGCGGACTGGTGCGGGGCCGCACCACCCGGCTGTGGTCCGCGGCCGGATCAGCCTCGATGAAGTAGTCCCGGTAGGCCGGTTCGCCACGCACGTATGCCTGGAACCAGGGGTGTTCGCTGGAGCAGTGATTGATCACCAGGTCGCTCATGACCCGGAAATCCCGTGCCAGGGCACTGATGTCGGTCCAGTCGCCCAGCGCCGGATCCACCCGGTCGTAGTCGGCCACGGCGAAGCCGTCATCAGAGCTCCAGGGGAAGAAGGGCAGCACATGCAGGGCTGAAATCAGCTCGCCCAGGTGGGTCCGGCAGAAGCGGCCCAGGGTCTCCAGGGGTGCCTGATCGGGCGCGACAATGCTGTGGCCGTAGCTGATCGCGAGCACGTCGCGCTCGCTCCAGAGGTTGCGATAGGGCTGCGGCGCGTGCGGACCGGGCAGGCCCATGATCTCGAGCAACGCATCGCACAGGGCGCTGCGGTCATGCGCCGGGTAGAGCAGGTCCAGGTGCTGCTGCAGCCGGGCGCGCAGGGCCAGCGCGTCCATCAGCCGGCCTTGTCGGCGAACTGCGCGTGGTCGGCGGCGACTGCCCCGCGCAGTTCCTCCAGCAACCCGGGCAAGGCCGAGTTCACCCGGCTCCAGCTGGGAATGAAGGGGGTTTCCATCGGGTTCTCCAGGAATGTCTGCCCGGCTTCCACGATATTCTGGGCGAACAGTTCCACCGCCTGCTCCTCCTTGTGCACGTCAAGCGGCAGGCCGTTGATGGCGGCGTCGCTGGCGTAGGTGTCGATGAAATCCAGCGCCACACGGTAATAGGTGGCCTTGATCGAGCGGAAGCTCTCGCTGGTGAAGACCACGCCGTGGGTGGCCAGCTTGCGATAGATGGCCTTGGTGATGTCGATCGACATGCGCGACAGGCCGGTGCTGGGATCGTCGGCGGACAGTTTCTGGTGCTTGTGATCATAGACATCGGCGATATCGACCTGGCAGATGCGGTTGGTCGAATAGTTGCGGTGCATTTCCGACAGCACGCCGATCTCCAGACCCCAGTCGCTGGGAATGCGCAGATCGTTGAGCACGTCGTTGCGCATCGAGAATTCCCCGGCCAGGGCGTAGCGGAAGCTGTCCATGAACTCCAGATAGTCCAGGTTGCCGAATATCTTCTTCAGGGTGCGCAGCAACGGGGTGAGCAGCAGGCGACAGGCACGCCCGCGCAGGCCATCGGCGTTGACCCGGGCGTAATAGCCCTTGCAGAACTGGTAGTTGAATCCGGGATGGGCCACCGGGTAGAGCAGACGGGCCAGCATGCCGCGCTCGTAGGTCACGATGTCACAGTCGTGCAGTGCGGTGGCGCCGGTCTGGTGCTGGGCCAGCAGCTTGCCGAAGCAGAACCAGACATTGCGACCCTTGCCTGGCTGATTCGGCGCCAGACCCGCCTGCTGCAACTGCGCGTCGATCGCCCGCAGGCGCGGACCGTCATTCCACAACAGGTGCTGTTTCTGGGGCAGGCGGGCGAAAAAGCGATGGGCGGCCCGGTACTGATCCGCGTCGGCCTGATCCAGGCCGATCACGATCTGGTCCAGATAGGGCACCTGGGCCAGTTCGTCCACGATGCGGTGCATGGCCGGACCCTCGAGTTCCGAGTAGAGGCACGGCAGCACGAGGCTGAGCGGGCGCTGGCGAGCGAAGCTCATCAGCTCGGTTTCCAGCTCCTCCACCGGCCGCTGGTTGAGATTGTGCAGTGTGGTGATGACACCGTTCTGGAAAAAATCCGCCATGCTTCAATGTCCTGACTGCTGGTCGAGCAGCTGTTGTACGGCTTCGGCCCAGCCGGCCGGCCCGTAGCCGCGGGTCTGTATGGTCTGGATGCGGCCCTGCGCGGGAGGGTAGTCCCGGACGGGGGACCGAACCAGCACCGCGATGTCGGCGGCGTCCAGCATCTCGCGATCGTTGTCGGAATCACCCAGCGCGATGCAGAAATCGCGGCCACGGGCGCGCGTGCGCAGCCAGGCCATGGCGCGATCCTTGCCGGCCTGTGCGTCCATCACGTGCAGGAAGCGGCCGCCGCGCAGGCAGCGCAGGCCGCGGGCCTGCAGCGCATCGCCAAACTCGCCCAATCTGTCGTCTCCGTCGAGCCAGATCATGGGTTCGCAAAATTCGCGCCATGCCGCATCCTGTGCGGCCTCCAGGCTCAAGCCGGTGTGTTCGGCAATCTCCCCCGGTTCCATCTGGGCGAATCCGCGCCAGGCGAAACCGCGCAGGGGCGGCTCGTTCAGGCAGGTCAGCAACTCGTCACGACCGCGCCCCAGGCTGTGGCGGTAGAGGCCGTCCGCCGTCCGTTCGAGGCCGCTGACATCGAACTGTGGCCCCGGCGGCAGGAAGATGCCCGCTCCGTTTTCCACGATGAAGGGGTCGCGGTTGTCCATGTCCTTCCGCAGGCCGAGGATTTCACGGCGCGTCTTGCTGGAGCAGAAGATGCAGGCCGCCCCGGCGCCGCGCAGCCGTGACAGGCTGGCGTCCGCCGCGGCGTGACTGTAGTCATGGTGATCCAGCAGGGTGCCGTCGAGATCCGTGAACAGCAGCCAGCGTGAGGCGGGCGGCAGCGTTCTGCCGGCGTCGGTCTGAGTCGTCATCGGCCGCTCAGCTGGCGGTGCGGCCCGAGACCCGTGTGGACAGGGGTCTGCGCACGGAGCACGCCGCAAGGACGGGGATCACCACGGCCCAACTCAGGCACAGGATCAGCAGCGGCACCCAGACCGGACTGGCCAGTTCGATCGCGCCCAACGCGGCACCGGCCAGGTATGACAGAGGCCCGCTAACGGCACCGAACAGCGCCGCCGCCCAGAGTCGCCCGCGCAGCCATGCGGTGCTGTGATTCAGGGTCAGGGCGAAATTGGCCCAGCAGCCGAACAGCCACAGCGGTGCCAGCACGCTGTCGGGGTGGTGAGCCGCGTAGCCGACCCAGTGGCCGGCCAGCAGGATGGTGTCCACCAGTGGCCCGATCAGGCAGGCCAGCCCGATCAGACGGAGATCCGCTGCCCGGGTGCGGCTGTAGAACAGGTGCAGGGCAGTCCAGCAGATGAGCAGGCCCAGGGCCGGCAGCACCAGATCGTAAAAGGCGCCCAGGACCAGGGCCAGCCAGCACCAGAAGAAACCGATCAGATTGACGAGTATGGGCATCCCTTCAGCCTACGCCGAGCGCTGGACCGGGTCCATGTGCGCCAGCGGCTCGCCCGCGCCGGGTGACCTCACCGGGCCTTGCCGGCCGCTTTCGGCCAGCTGCGATTGGACCCGGCGATCAGAGCCTGGAAAATGAGCTTGATCTCGCGGCTGAGCTGCTCCGCATCCAGGCCGGTATCGGCCGTCAGCCACTCCACGATCAACTCATTCGCCGCGCCGACCATGGCGACTGCGGGCAGGTGATAATCGCGATCAGGCAACAGTCCGGCATCCACCAGATCGTTCGCGGTGATCGTGATGAACTTGGCGAACTGATGGGTAATCCGCCGGCGCAGGGCTTCCAGGCGAGGACTGACACCGACCGACTCGACACTGCCGATGCGGGCCCGGCGCGGATCGCCCAGGTAATAATCGACGAAGGCCTGCAGGGTCAGCAAAGCCCTTTGCAGGGGCTCGGCACGCTTTTCCATGGCCGCCAGCACGACCTCGGTGACCTCGTCGCGCAGTTGCAGCAGCAGCGCCTCGAGCAGGGCTTCCCGGTTGCCGAAATGCTGATAGAAATGGCGGGTGGTGACCCGCGCCTCGCTGCAGATCCGCTCCACCGAGGTGTTGTGATAGCCGCGGCTGGCGAACAGCTCGAAGGCGGTCTCGATCAGGCGTTCACGCCGCTCGCGCAGCCGCTCCTCCGGACTGCGGCCGGCGTAGCGTCGGGTGGTCTTGCGCAGGGTCTTGCTCAGGGACATGGCATGACCATAGCCCAAGCCGGGCGGGCGCCGCCATCGATGTCGATCACGGCCAGCGTGCATGCTGCGGTGGCCTGGGCCAGAATGCGGTCATGCCCGACAGCGCTCACCCCATTTACGCCGCCCTGCCCGGTCTGGCGGAGCATCTGCCCTGCGCCGGCTTCGCCGTCCTGCCCACGCCCGTGCAGGCCGGCGCGGTGGATGGCCGACGCCTCTGGATCAAGCGTGACGATCTCAGCCATCCGGAATATGGCGGCAACAAGGTGCGCAAACTGGAGTTCATCCTCGCCCAGGCCCGGGCCGATGGCCGCCGTCGGGTGGTCAGCTTTGGCGCCACGGGCACCCACCACGGACTGGCCACGGCGATCTTCTGCCGCAAGCTGCAGCTGGAGTGCGAACTGCTCCTCTTCGACCAGCCCGAGACCCCGCAGGTGCGCGAGAATGTCCGGCGGCTGATGGCGGAGGGTGCGCAGCTGCGCCATTGCCACAGCCTGGCGCGGACCATAATGCGCTACGGCCTGCACCCGGGCCGGTTGCGCCGCGACACCCTGTTCCTGTTTGCCGGCGGCTCGAACGAGCTGGGTGTTCTGGCTTTCATCAACGCCGCGCTGGAACTGGCCGAACAGATCCGCGCCGGCGCCTTGCCGGCACCGGGTCGCATCTACTGCCCGCTGGGTTCCGGCTCGACCCTTGCGGGTCTGACCC
The DNA here is from genome assembly GCA_041632255.1 of Oceanococcus sp. Taxonomy (GTDB): domain Bacteria; phylum Pseudomonadota; class Gammaproteobacteria; order Nevskiales; family Oceanococcaceae; genus Oceanococcus. Next base: position 6,765 of record JBFKIN010000012.1, read on the forward strand.
TGGGCGTGGCTCTGGCGGGCCTGGATTGCGAAGTGGTCGGGGTGCGGGTGGCCGATGCCCGGCTCGGGCCATTTCCCGCCTGCACGGAAGCCACGGTGGCCGCGCTGATGCAGCGCTGCCTGCGCTGGCTGGAGCATCGCGGCATCAGCTGGCCTGCCAGGGTGCCCGCGCCACGCATCGACCATCGCTGGATCGGTGCCGGCTACGGTCATGCGACGGCAGCCGGCGAGGCGGCCGCACGTGCCTTCGAGAGCGCTGTCGGCGTGCCGCTCGACCCGACATACACCGCCAAGACCTTTGCCGCGGTGCAGGCGGCGCTGGCCGAGGAGGCGAAGGCCCTGCTCTACTGGCACACCCTGAGTTCCGCGGGGGCGCCCGACGTGGCCCCGGGCGTGGTCGGGGCCTTGGCGGATTGAGCGCTGGTTTCGCGTTTCAGCCCGGGCCATCCAGGCGGACGGCGGTCACAGGATCATCCATGGGCGGCAGGTCGCAGGCCTGTTCCAGTTCCAGCAGGGCATCCTCGATGAAGCCGAGCAGGGACTGGGCCTGCGGCAGGCTGCGCCGGCAGGCCGTGATGCCAAAGTCGATGCCGTCATGGCGGCTGATCAGGGTGATGTTGAGGGCAAAACCGTCGAGCACGATGGAGGCCGGATAGATACCGCTGAGCCGGCAGCCCTGCCAGTACATGTCCTCACGAGGGCCCGGGACATTGGAGATGATCACGTTCAGCGGCGCGTGCCGGCGGTTCAGGCCGGGCAGCAGGGTCAGGGCGCCGGGCGCCAGCAGGGTCAGGCTGTAGGCCAGAATCTGGGCCGAGCTCATGTCCCGGAACATCTGCTTGTTGTAGTCCATCGAGCCCTTGACGATTTCCACACGGCGCACCGGGTCGGTCTGATGGGTCGCCAGATTGGCCAGGGCGAAGGCGATCTCGTTGCCTGATTCGCTGTCGTCGCGGCGAATGGACACCGGTACGCCGGCGACCAGCGGACGATCCGGCAATGCCTTGCGCACCAGCAGGTAGCGCCGCAGTGCCGCGCCACACAGGGCCAGCGAAATGTCGTTGCAGGAGGCGTCGAAGACGGCGGCCAGGCGCCGGATCCGGGCGGTGGAATAGGATTGCGCCGCGAAGCGGCGGGAGCCGGAAACCGGCGCATTGAGCATGCAGTGCGGCGCCTGCAGGCTGTTGACCGCTCCCGGATGGTGGTCGCGGTAATCCAGCAGGGTTCGGCTCACATGGCGCCACCATGCCGGAGTCGCCCGGCCCACCGCCTGGGCAAGGCGCAGAAAATCCCGCGGGTGCTGTGGCGGATGTCCCAGGGACCTTTCATTGCCGGGCCGCATTTCCCAGGGCGGTGGCATGCTTTGCGAGGCCGTAGGATCGCAGCTCATGGAGCGCAGCATCAGGCGAATGCCGGCGATGCCATCGACCAGCGCATGGTGCATCTTGGAAAAGGTCGCAATGCGACCGTCTTCCAGGCCTTCGATCAGATACAGACGCCACAGTGGATAGGCCCGGTCCAGATGGGCGCTGTGCATGCGAGACACCATCGCCAGCAGTTCCCGGATCCGGCCCGGGCGCGGCAGCGAGAGGTGCACGAAATGCTGGGCGAGGTCGAAATCCTCGGCTTCCTCCCAGGCATTCAGGCCGAAGCGGCGACGCAGGAGGCGGCGGTTGAACGGGGCTGTGGCGCGGTGTGACTGGCGCAGGCGCTCGGCAATCTCGAGCGCCATGCCGTTTCCGTCACGATCCGGTGGCTCGTACAGACACAGGGCGCCGACGTGGAAGGGCTGATGCCGGCGCTCCGCCAGCAGAAAAGCCGTATCGATGGGACTCAACTGTCTCGGCATGACGCCTCCTTGTCAGGCGTGACGCGCCCGTGCGAGGGCCGGGCTGATCCTTGTTCGTCACGAGCTGCCGTCGCCTTCAGCCCGGGGCACAGGCAGGCTCCGCCCTGCACCCCGGTCTCAGTGTGCCAGACGCCGGCTGCCGATGATCAGCTCAGGGACGGCATGCCGGGCAATTCCCGGGCGGGAGCCCGGGTGTGCCAGGCGGGTCGCTGACATGGCCGCGCGCAGCCCGGTGACCCAGCCTGCGACAGCGGGACTGGCACAAGGTTGCCGACAGCCCCGGAATTTTGTGGATTCAGTCGCCGGTGCGGAAGTGCCAGATCATGGGTTCGGCCAGACGCGCCCCCGGCTCTGCCGGTCCCCGCCGGTCGTAAATCTGCCGGGTCAGCACGACGGTGTAACGGTGATTCGGCCGCAGCCGTTTGTCGATGAGCTCGATGCGGAAACCGTGGGCCTCCATGGGACTGGCCCAGGGCGGCAATTGACTCAGTTTGACGGGCAGCTTGTTGCCATCCTCATCGAACACGGCGAAGGCATCGGTCAGTTCCGTGAAATGACTGCCGAAGCTGCCCGACAGGCTGACGTAGATATAGCGATCAGCCACCGGTCGCCGGTCGTCCTGGCACTGATCGAAGGGCGAATCCACATGGCAGACATCCGCCGGCAGATTGCGCTCTCCGGGCTGCGGATGGACCCCCACCACGAAGGGGCGCATGGCCTGTGCCGGGCCGTTGACCACACGGTCCCACAGCTGCTCGTAATAACCGGCGATATAGCGGGCCACATCCTGGATGCCGCCGGAACCGGTCAGGTAGTTGTTCACCGCGTAGGGCATCTGCTCCCGCACCCGCACGTAGTCCAGGGCCGAGCCCAGCCGCTCCGCGCTGACCACCAGACGGGTGCCGGCGGCGGCGCGCTGCACCGCGAATTCGTCAAAGTCCTTGCCCATGCGCTGGTAGGCCTCGACCAGGTAGGCCGGCGGCGGGAACACCAGGGCCGGTACCTCCTCCCAGGCGAACTGGTCACGGATCGCGATCACGTCCATCGCGTATTCGACCCCGTTGATCACCTCGAAGCCGGCCGCCAGGGCCTCGAAGGCCTCGTCGCCAAAGGCTTCTCGCAACAGGGTGCCCACGCTGGGGTCGGCGCCCGGTGGCACGGAATCCAGGGTGTAGCCGGGGGAAGAGCGCTGCATCTCGCCGCGCTGGTAGACCGTGGGTTCGAACAGCGCATCCCAGACCTCGTCGCCCATGCCATGGGCGGCGATGCCCATCAGAAAGGCGACCAGATGGCCGCAGCTCTCGCCGATGCGGGCCGGAATCGCCACCGCCTCGCGGCCGAGGTCATCGGCCAGCCAGTCCACGGTGCCGCCCAGGACCGGCAGGGCATCCCAGGCATCGACCCCGGGCTCGCCGCAGCCGGCGTCGTGGGCCACGCCGGCCAGGGCATCGATATAGCTGTCCCAGTGCGCGGTTTCGGCCAGATCGCGGTCGCCGGCGAAGGCGTTGCCGGTGAAATAGCCGCCATCAGGGTACATGGCCCCGGCGATCAGGGCGGGCCGGTGGGCCTGCAGCAGCGCGATCAGCGGGTGCTCCGGGGGCAGATGAAAGCGCGCCATGTCGCCCATCATGGCGTGGCTGGTCATGCCAGCGGCCAATGCCGGGCCGGCCAGCGCCCAGCCGATCAGGCTGGCCAGAGCGGAAGGAATGCGGTTCAGGCTCATGGCGTGTCCTCGCGGGCGTACTGGTTGTAATGCAGGAAGAGCTGGCGGGCGTCGTTGCCATCGCCGGCGGGGATGCCGCCCGGCAGCGGTGGCGGCGTCGGGCTGGGCGAGGGCGACGCGGTCGGTGAAGCCCCGGGGCTCGGGCTCGGTTGCGCCGTAGGCGTGGCGCTCGGGCTGGGGCTGGGCGTCGGGCTGGCGGGTGGCGTGCCGCCTGGCGTGGGAACCGCGCTGGGCGCCGGGGTCGGCGCCGGGCTCGCGCTGGCCCCAGGGCTGGACGTGGGAGCGGGGCTGGTCGTGGCTGCGGGAGGTGGCAGCGGCCCACCCGGGCTGCCGCCCGGAGCCGGCGAAGAACTGTCGCAGCCGGCCAGCAGGGCAAAAGCGAAAATCAGGGAGAGGCGCAGGTCGAGCACGAAGTTTCCCGGGCGCGGGGTGTGTTCCTGTCTTCACGCTTGAGAGCGGGCGGAGGTTCCCGTTGTGGGCAGGCCTCCAGCAACCCGAGGCTGTTCCGGCCGGGTGCAAAAGGCCGGGCGCCGGGCACAAAAAAAGCCCGCATGGGATGCGGGCTTCTTCGTGGCCGTTTGAGGGGCAGCTTACTCGAACACGAAATGATCGTTGCTAAGCGACATCGTCGTGCGCGGGCCGGCGGTGAGGGCCTCGGCGTGGGCCATCTGGCGCGGCAGGATGCGGTCCAGGTAGAACTCGGCCGTGCGCAGCTTGGCCTTGTAGAACTCCTTGGTCTCGATGCCGCCGTGCTCCAGCTTGTCGTAGGCCACCGCGACCATCTGGGCCCAGAAGTAACCCATGGTCACGTAGCCCGAGAACATCAGGAAGTCCACCGCGGCGGCGCCGACCGCGTCGCGGTCGGTGCGGGCGGCCATCAGGATGCGCCCGGTCAGGTAGTTCCACTTCACCGCCAGCTGGGACAGCTCGGTCACGTAGCGGCGCAGGACACGGCGCTTGCGCGATCCGGTCACCGGATTGTGCTTGCCGCAGAACTTGAGGATCTCGCCGGTGAATTCCGGCACCGCCTTGCCGCGGGACAGGATGATCACCTTGCGGCCGAGCAGGTCCAGGGCCTGGATGCCGGTGGTGCCCTCGTAGAGCATGGCGATACGGGCATCGCGCACGATCTGCTCCATGCCCCATTCGCGGATATAGCCGTGACCGCCGAAGACCTGCACGCCGTGGTTGGCGGACTCGAAGCCCAGTTCGGTCAGGAAGCCCTTCAGGATCGGGGTCAGGAAGCCCAGCTTGTCATCAAAGACCTTGTAGGCCGCCTCGTCACCCGAGACCATCAGGTCGGCGTAGCGGGCAGCGAAGTACAGCATCGCGCGGCCGCCTTCGGTGATGGCCTTCTGGGTCAGCAGCATGCGCCGCACGTCGGCGTGATAGATCAGCGCGTCAGCGGGCTTGTCCGGTTCCTTCTTGCCGGTCAGCGAACGCATGGAGCGGCGCTCCTTGGCGTAACGCAGGGCACCCTGGAAGCTCAGCTCGGAATGGGCCACGCCCTGGATGGCGGTGCCGATACGGGCGGTGTTCATGAAGGTGAACATGCACTCCATGCCCTTGTTCTCCGGCCCCAGCATCACGGCTTCGGCGCCGTCGAAGTTGATCACCGCCGTGGCCGAGGCCTTGATGCCCATCTTCTTTTCCAGCGAGCCACAGGTGACATTGTTGCTTTCGCCCACCGAGCCATCGGCGTTGATCTTCATCTTCGGCACGATGAACAGCGAGATGCCGCGGGTGCCCTCGGGCGCGCCGGGGAGGCGGGCCAGCACGACATGGATGATGTTGTCCGTCATGTCGTGATCGCCGGAGGAGATGAAGATCTTCGTGCCGGTGATGCTGTAGGTGCCGTCGCCGTTCGGCTCGGCCTTGGTCTTGACCTGGCCCAGGTCGGTGCCGCAATGCGGTTCGGTCAGGCACATGGTGCCCATCCATTCACCGGAGACCAGCGGGTCCAGGTACTTGGTCTTCTGCTCGTCGGTACCGTGCAGGAAGATGGTGTTCATCGCGCCGATGGACAGGCCCGGGTACATGGACCAGGACCAGTTGGCAGTGGCGATGATCTCGTGCTTGATCAGGCCCAGCGACATCGGCAGGCCCTGCCCGCCATGCTCCGGCGGGTGGCTCAGCGAGGGCCAGCCGGAATCCTTGTAGGTCTGGTAGGCCTCCTTGAAGCCCTTGGGCGTGGTGACCTTGCCGTCTTCCAGGTGGCAGCCTTCCTCGTCGCCGCTTTCGTTCAGCGGGGCGATCTCGCTCTCGGCAAAGCGGGCGCATTCCTCAAGAATCGCGTCGACCACGTCCGGGGTCGCTTCCTCGCCGCCGGGCAGGGTCTTGTAGTGCTCGTCGTATTCGAACACTTCGTGCAGCAGGAACTTCATGTCGCGCAATGGCGCTTTGTATTCGGGCATTGGATTTCTCCTGGTGACCGCGGCGTATCAACCCGTCGACGCGGCAAGGATGACTGTGACACTGACGCGGTCGTGCCGCGTAACGGGATCATCCTAGCACCAGACAATACTCAACCGTATGGTCAGTTGCGCCGGGGGGCGGCCAAATGGTGTACGACTGTGTTCAAAAGCGCAGGAAATTCAAGGATTTCTTGAGTTTGCAGGACAGTTGTATAGTCGCCCGCCGACCATGCGGGCTGCCGCTTCCGGGATGCTGCAGTGCGCAAAAAAGGCGGAATTCCGGTCACCGGGGACCGTTCGCGGCGGACTCTTCAAGCGGTGGCTGATCGCGCCGTCGTCGATCGATCCAGCTTCCGCAGCAGCTCTCTCAAAGGCCCGCGAAAGGCTGCCCTCAGCAGTGGCGATGCCAGCCGCCGGACAGGGCCCCGGGGCAGGGCGGCAGCGCATTGATCGGCCAGCGGGGTGAACCACTGGCGTCCGATCAGGCCGTCGGCGGCAAAGCCCAGTTGCCAGAGGTTGTCCTGCGCATAGTCGGCCATCACCGGCCAGAAATCCGGCTGCCTCTCGCCCAGTTCCAGCAGCAGATCGTAGAAGGGCAGCAGGCGAAGGCGGCGGGTGTCGGACTGGCGGGCGTACAGCCCCGGCGCCTGCAGGAAGAAGTCATCAACGCCAGCGCGGCGTGCGCACATGATCAGGCCCATCAGCAGGTAGCGTGCCCGAGCGCCCTCGCTGGCAAAGCGCCGGGCCGAAGTCATGAGTTCGCCGGGCAGCAGCAGCCAGCGACCCTGACGGAAAATCCCTTCGCTGATCGCCTGATCCTCCAGAAAGGGCAGGCGCTCGTCGAATCCGCCCAGCTGGTCGAAGAAGGCTCGCCGCAGCATCAGGCCCTGATCGCCATTGATGGTTTCGGGCCGCCCGGAGCGGCTCTTGCGGGCCAGGTGCTCATACAGGCGGCCATCGCGGTCGAAGCGCAGCCCGAAATGGCCCGCCGTGGCCGGTCCCGCGGCCCGCAACTCAATCAGTGCGCGGGCCAGCAGGTCGGGGTTCTCAAGCCGCGAGTCCGCGTGCAGGAACAGCAGCCACTCGGCCGTGGCGCGGGCCCGCCCGGCGTTCATCTGGCGGCCACGACCGGGTGGTCCGCTGATGAACAAGGCCCCGCCCGCTGACGCCACCCGGGGCGTGGCGTCGGTACTGCCGCCATCGCTGACGATCAGCTGCAGCGCGATGCCGTCCTGGTGACGAAGGTCGGCCAGCAAGTCGTCCAGGGCCCTGCGTTCGTTCAGGGTCGGAATGATGACGCTCAGTTCGGCGTCGGCCATGCGTGGTCCGGATGCGGAAACTGCCGCAGGGTAAACAAAAATGCCGCGACGTGGGGGCGTCGCGGCAGGGTCTGGCCGGGCACTCTGGGAGGACTGGTCCGCAGACAGACAAGGTCATTCAGGATCCGGGGGAAAGATGCCTGAAGTCCTGCTCAGGATAGGCGCGAGGCTCCGGGCCGCGCTATCGGTGAATGTCGCCGCGCCGTGTCAGAGGATTCCTACGCGATCACCTGCCAGGCCACAATGCCGACAAGGGCGACCAGCACCGCCAGCGGCCACAGGCGGCGCGTCCGCACCGGCTCGGGTGGCGCAGCCGGTTCGGCCCATGCGCGCAACAGGTCCAGGTTGCGCTGATTGGCCCGCCAGGCGATGTCGAACAGATCACCCACCAGCGGGACGCTGCCCAGAACGGTCTCCAGGGCCAGATTGCCGATCATCCGGGTCTGCACCTCGCCGGGCGCGCCCAGACTGCGGGCCTGCCACAGCAGCCACAGGCCAAGCAGCAGACCGGCCACGTCGCCGACGCCGGGGATCAGGCCGATCAGGGCGTCGACCCCGACCCGGATCTGGGTTCCGGGCAGCCGCACCGCGCTGTCCAGCAGGCGCGCCAGCCGGTCCAGTCGCGGTTGCAATTCCTCCCATTGCGGGGGCGGTGATGCAGGTGTCGAGGGGGTCATTCCAGTAGACTACGGGAATTTTCGGGGGTTGATGAGAACGATGTTAGGGAGAATCGTCTGGTTGCTGACCTGGTGGCTGCGCAAGCCGCTGGTGGCGAACGTCCGCGCCCAGATTTCGCCCACCCGCCTGCACGAGACGCTGGGCCTGAATCCGGAGATTCCGGTCTGCTATGTGCTGTCCAGTCGCAGCTACGTGGATCGCTGGGTGCTGGAGCACGTGGTGGAACAGCAGAATCTGATCCCGGTGCGGCGCAGCCGGAATACCCTGCCGGAGCCCGGCAAGGCGGTCTGCCTCTACCTGCCGGCCGTGCTGGACCGCAAGGGCTCCCTGTCCCAGCTGTACCAGCAGGCCCTGGCGAATCCCGACTTCGATCTGCAACTGGTGCCGGTCTCGATCTTCTGGGGGCGTGATCCGGGCAAGGAAACCTCGCTGCTGCGCATTCTGTTTTCCGATGCGGAGAATCCGGGATTCCTGCGCAAGTTCCTGATCATCCTGGCGAACAGCCGCAACATCGTGATGAACTTCGGCAAGCCGGTGCAGTTCCGCCAGTTTGTCGGCGAAGGCGAGCAGAATACCGACTACGCGCGCATCACCCAGAAGCTGGTTCGCGTCTTCCGCTTTCACTTCCGGCGTCAGCGTACCGCCACGCTGGGCCCCACCCTGTACACCCGCAGTCAGGTGGTTCAGGCCGTGCTGGCCAATCCCGGCGTCCGCGAGATCATCAGTGAGGAGGCGGCCTGCAGCGGGGAGTCGGTTCAGGCCCTGCGCGACAAGGCGCGCCGCTATGTGGACGAGATCGCCGCGGTGTACTCCACCACCACCCTGCGCTTTCTCTATGTGTTGCTGACCTGGGTCTGGAACCGCGTCTACAACGGGGTGGAGGTGCATCGCATCGACCGTGCCCGTGAGGCAGCCGCCCAGGGCGGGGTGCTGTATCTGCCCTCGCACCGCAGTCACATGGACTATCTGCTGCTGTCCTACGTGCTCTACGAGGAGGGCCTGGCGCCGCCGCATATCGCCGCCGGCATCAATCTGAATATGCCGGTGGTTGGCGCGATCCTGCGCCGCGCGGGCGCCTTCTTCCTGCGCCGCAGCTTCGCCGGCAAGAAGCTCTACACGGCGGTGTTTCGCGCCTACCTGGACTTCCTGATCCAGCGCGCCTTCCCGATCAGCTTCTATCCCGAGGGCGGTCGCAGCCGCACCGGGCGCCTGCTCAAGCCCAAGACCGGCATGATGGCCATGGTCACCGCGAGCTACCTGCGCGGAACGGACAAGCCGGTCACCATCATTCCGGTCTACATCGGTTACGACCAGGTCGCCGAGGTGAATTCCTATTTCAAGGAGTTGCGCGGCGCCAAGCAGAAGAAGAACGAATCGGTCTGGGACCTGCTGAAGCTGCGCAAGGTGCTCAGCCGCAATTACGGCAAGGCCTATCTGTCCTTTGGCGAGCCCATCGATCTGGGTGGCTACATCCGCGAACATGTCCCCGACTGGCTGGATCAGATTCCCATGAAGGCGGAGCAGCAGCCTGAAGGATTCACCCGGTTTGTTGGTCATCTCAGTCAGCGGGTGATGACCAGGATCAATGGCGCGGTGGTGCTGAACTCGGCGGGCCTGGCCGCCATGACCCTGCTCGCCACGCCACAGCGCGCCATCGCCGCCGATGAACTGGTCGAACAGATCGCCGCCTGGCTGGCCCTGCAGCGGGCTGCGCCCTACGGACCCAATATCGTGTTGCCGCAGCAGGATGCCGCCGCCCTGGTGCGCGAGGCCGAACCGGTGACCCCGCTGACCCGGGTGGCGCACCCCTGGGGTGATCTGCTGCTGGCGCCGGGGCGAGACGGCGTGCTCATGACCTACACCCGCAACAGCGTGCAGCACGCCTTTGCCCTGCCCTCGCTGCTGGCCTGCTTCTTCCGTTTCCGGCCCGGCATTGCACGCCAGGATCTGGTCACCGCAGCGCTGGATTTCTATCCCTTCCTGCGCACCGAGCTGCACCTGCGCTGGCCGCTGGATGATGTCGAGGCCCAGATCGAGGCCCAGCTCGACGCCATGCTGGAACTCGGGCTGCTCCTGCAGGACGATCGTTACGGTCTGACCGCGCCGCCGGTGAGCACCCGCGAATTCGCCACCCTGGCCCGCCTGGGCAACATCCTGCGCGAGACCCTGGAGCGCTATGCCCTGAATGCCTTGCTGCTGCGGGCTTACGGCCACGGCGCGGTGATCGAACGACAGGCTTTCGAGCAGGAATCGCAGCTGATGGCCGAGCGGCTGGCCATATTGAGCGGCCGGGATGCCCCGGAATTTTTCGACAAGGCGCTGTTCCAGGGCTTTGTCGCCACCCTCAAGGACAAGCAGTGGCTGCTGCCCGTCAAGGGCGATCCGGACAGCCAGGGCGGCGAACGCCTGCGGGTGGACGAGCGGGTCAGCCGCCTGGGCGATCACGCTCTCGGCATGCTGGGCACGGACATCGCACAGGCCATCCTGCAACTGGTGCACCGGCCGCGAGTACCCAGCGAAGCGGGTCGCAGCGCCGCCTGACAGGGGCCCTGTCTCACTTGCGTTCCCAACAGCGGCCGGATATGGTGCCCGCCTTTCGCATCCCCAAAAGAGTGACAGCATGAATGCAAAGCCCCTGCTTGCCGTAGCCGCCCTGGCGCTCGGCGCCTGCACCCAGCCCGGCAATCAGGCCGGAGCCGAAGAGGCCGCGGTGAGCCTGGCCACGGACGCCGAAAAATTCAGCTATTCGGTGGGTTTCGAAATCGGTGGCCGCCTGCAGCAGATGGGCGACGTCGAGGTGGATCTCAAGGCCCTGAGCGCCGGCATGGCTGACGCCTATAAAGGTGACGAGGCCCGCATGAGCAGCGAGGAAATGGCCGCGGTCAAGCAGGCCGTGTACAAGGCCGCCGCAGACCAGCGTAACGCGGAGCGCCAGGAGCAGGCCAAGGCCAATCTGGAAGAAGGACAGGCCTTCCTGGCTGAAAACGCCAAGAAGGACGGGGTGAAGACCACCGATTCCGGCCTGCAGTACGAGATCCTCAAGGAAGGCACGGGCGCCGCACCGAAGGCCACCGATACCGTGGTCGTTCACTACACCGGCACTCTGCTGGACGGCACCGAATTCGACAGCTCGCGCAAGCGCGGCCAGCCAGCCACCTTCAAGCTCAACGGCGTGATCAAGGGCTGGACCGAAGGTCTGCAGCTGCTCAAGCCGGGCGGTCAGGCCAAGCTGTACATCCCGCCGGAGCTGGCCTACGGCGAGCGTGGCGCCGGCGCCCTGATCGGCCCGAACCACACGCTGATCTTCGACGTCGAACTGCTGGAAGTGCAGGGCGCCACCGAAGAGTAAGCCGCACAGACGGTAAAAAAGGCCGGGCATTGCCCGGCCTTTTTTGTTGCGCGGCTGTGTCCAGGCCCGATAGCCGATCGCCAGCCTGGGCCGGGAATCAGTCCATCTTCACCAGATAACGGCCCCGCACCTGCGCGACCATCAGCCGTTCGCAGGCCTGCGGCACCTCGCCCAGGCTGATCTCGCCGGCCACCAGGCGCTCCGGGTCAGGCAGGCGCCAGTCATCGAAGATCATCTGCCAGGCTGCCAGGCGCAGCGCATGGGGGATGTCCACGGAATGAATGCCCAGCAGGTTGATCCCGCGCAGGATGAAAGGCATGACCGTGGTATTGAGCTTGAAGGACGAGGCCAGGCCGATGCTCGCGACATTGCCGTGCGGATGGGTGGTGGCGAGCAGCCACGCCAGCATGTCGCCGCCCAGATTGTCCACGGCGCCTCCCCACTGGGTGCGCATCAGCGCGCCTTCCGGCTTGCCGCAGTCCCGGGCATTGACGATCTCCGACGCGCCCAGCTCACGCAGATAGTCGCCTGCGTCGGTCTTGGAGGTGATGGCATGGGCGGCATAGCCGGCCCGGGACAACAGCGCGATAGCGATCGAACCCACCCCGCCGGTGGCGCCGCTGACCGCGATCGGCCCCTGGTCGGGCCGTTGTTCGTTGCGCTGCAGCTTGATCAGGGCGAGCGCGGCGGTGAAGCCGGCGGTGCCGTAGATCATGGCCTCGCGGGGGGAGAAGCCATCCGGCAGTGGCACACAGAAATCCGCCGGCAGCTGGGCCTCCTGGGCCAGTCCGCCGTTGAATTTCTCCCCGATGTTGGCCCCGCAGATGAGAACCTTGTCACCGCGCTGGTAGCGGGAGTCCGCGGATTCCAGCACCTCACCGGCCAGGTCGATGCCGGCGGTGCAGGGCAGACTGCGCATGATCGGGCTGGAGCCGGTCACCGCCAGCGCATCCTTGTAGTTGAGGCAGGAATACGCGATGCGGATGCGCACTTCGCCCTCGGCCAGGGCGGGAAAATCCATGTCCACAAAGCGGGCCTTTTCGCCCTTTTCCAGGACGCGCAGGGCCTGAAAGCTCATGTCGTACTCCGATACCTGAAGGGGACGGCCATCCTAGCAGCCCGGCCGGCACGGCCGGTTCAGCGCCGCAGCAGTTTGTCGAAATCGATGAGCGGCAGCAGCTGCAGGCGCTTGCGCGGTGCGGGGCCGTCGACCGCGTAATAGCGGTAGACCACCGGCTGGGCGACCTCGCCCAGGCGTGCGGAACTGCTGTCCCAGCGGCGCACATCATCGACGCCCTTGATTTGCTCCAGCCGCCCGACGGGGGATTCGCTGCGCAGGTACCACGGGTCTTCGTCGCAGACCACGATCAGGTCCTCGCCCGCCACCCGCCCGCCGACATGGGCTTCGTGCTCGAAGAAATTGCGGGTCTGGCTGCTGCCCCAGAAAGTGGCGCGCCGTTCGCTGCGCACCTCGCCCACCAGGCGGGCGCCGGCCGGCAGATCGGCGGTGCGCGCGTAGCCGTACTGGCCACGCAGCAGCGGCAGGTGCAGGGCAATGCCCTCGGGCACCCGGGTGTAGTCGACGTGGAAGGTGCCCAGCACATTGGTCACGGGATGCGGGCTGAGCTGCAGCAGGATGCCGGCGAAGAGGTCGTCGTCGCGCACCCGCTCCAGCATGAAGCCCAGGCGCAGGCCGCGCCATTGCACACCCAGGTAGGCGTTGCCACCCAGCCGGGCATGCCGTCGCGGCGTGGCGGTCGGATCGGCGGGCAGACCCTCGGGCAGGTCACGCCACTGCAGCTGGCCCGCGCGCAGCTCCCATTCCCAGCGCGGTCCGTGGTGACGGTGATACAGATAATTCTCCTGCACGATGCCGGCCGGGTCGCCGGTGCTGTTCAGGTACAGGCTGGCATGGTGGCCGAAGCCGCGTGCATGCAGAGTGTCGATGTTGAGCAGGGCGCCGTTGAGGGAACTGCGGAATTCCCGCCAGGCCCCGCCGAGCGATTCACGGAAAGCCGGATCCGGTTCCAGATCTTCCATGCCGGGCACCAGGTCGAACAGCGACAGGCGATCGGGAAAGGGGAAGCGCAGATAGCGCATGCGCCCGTAGCGCAGGTTGTAGCTGAAGGTGCTGCGCGCGCCGAAGTGGTAGCCGCGCGATTCCAGATAGAGTTCGTCGAAAACCGGCTCGAACACGCCGATGCCGCCGAGTTCGCGGTTCGAGCGCAGCACCGCGTTGACCCGCAGGCCCTGCGGCAGGTTGAACAGGCCGCGCAGTTGCAGGTTGCGCGCTTCCGTCCTGTCGCTCCACGCGCGCAGGGAGACGCTGCCCTCGAAGTGGCCGGTAAACGGGCCGGTGCTGGGCAGCCACCAGCCCTGCGCCGCGCCGCCGGCCTGCAGAATCTGCCGGCTGGAGAAGGGCGTGGTTTCCGTTCCGGCCGCCGCGTGGGTGGCGAGCAGGAGCAGCACTGTGACGCAGGTGGGCCGCCGGAATGAACGCAGCAGCAATCGTGTGGGCGGCCAGAGCATGGGCACATGATAGCCGCAGCCGGCCGCCCCGGCTCGCTGGCATCAAGCCGGAACCGGCATCTCAGGCCGGATCTTCAGCTGCGGCGTCCGACTTGTTGTGATGTCGGTTAAACACCAGCCCGCACGGATTGCCGTGCGCGGCGCGGTCAGCACCTTGCCGCGCGGTCAGCCTTGCTCGGAATCCTCGCGCCCGGTGCGCTTCCGGGGGCGGATCAGCGAGGCGCGCAGC